>JBDRDL010000021.1:0-36289 GCA_043820925.1 Methanobacteriota archaeon
TCTAGTATTTTCTCATATCTTGCAACCGCATCTAGAGCTTTTTCTTTCTTTCTGGAGCCGATGATTATCTCGTGGTTGGAAGCCCATCTCAATGCAAGCCCTTCTCCTATGTCGCCTGTGCCGCCGAGAAGTGCGATTTTCATTGCCTGCACCTTAGTAGCTCACTTCCTCTTCCCTGTATGCAGGTACCCATCCTCTGAGCCTCACTGCCTCTGCAACTCTGCTCACCGCAACGATATAGGCAGCGGTGCGCATGTCAACTTTGTTGTCCAGCGAGGTTTTCAGCACGTCGTTGAACGCTTTTGTCATTTTCTTGTCCAGCCTCTCGTACACCAGCTCTGCGTCCCAGTAGTACATGTAGAAGTTCTGCACCTGCTCGAAATAGGATACTGTTACGCCGCCTGCATTGCAGAGAAAATCAGGTATTACGAAAACGCTGTTCTTGTAGAGTATTTCATCAGCCTCGGGCGTAGTGGGACCATTCGCAGCCTCGGCAATGATTTTTGCTTTTATGTTTTTTGCGTTCTTGCCTGTTATTACATTCTCCAGCGCAGAGGGCATTAGTATATCAACGTCTAACTCAAGCAGCTCTTCGTTTGAAACCTCTTTTGTGCCTGGAAATCCTACAACTGAGCCTGTTTTCTGCTTGTGTGCGAGGACTTTATGCGGGTCGAGACCTTTCTCGGTGTAGATTCCTCCCTTCGAATCGCTTACTGCCACAACCTTTGCTCCCAAGAGCTCTTTTGAAAGAATTGCGCCAAATGAACCTGCGTTTCCATAGCCTTGAACAGATACGGCTGCCCTTTTCGGATTAATCTTCAAATACTTGCAGACTTCCCTCATAGTATAAATAACTCCTCTTGCAGTTGCGTCTCCTCTTCCGGCAGAGCCTCCCAGGGCAATAGGCTTCCCGGTTATCACGCCCGGAGCATTGTAGCCGACTCTCTTGCTGTACTCGTCCATCATCCAGGTCATTATCTGCGGGTCTGTGTAAACGTCGGGGGCAGGGACGTCTTTTTTTGGTCCGATGAACTGCCAAATTTTGGCTATATACTCTCTGCTCAGCCTCTCCAATTCCCTTGCGCTCATCTTTTTTGGATTGCAAATGATGCCTCCCTTTGCACCACCAAGAGGCAGGTCCACTACCGCCGTCTTCCAGGTCATCCAGGCTGCGAGCGCTCTTACAGTGTCGATTGTTTCGTCAGGATGGTAGCGAATCCCGCCCTTGCAGGGACCTCTGGCATCGTTGTACTGCACCCTGAAGCCCTTGAATACTTTCACTCTGCCATCGTCCATAACAATTGGTATGGAAACATGCATCTCTCTCATCGGCTCTCTCAATACTGCGTGCACATTTGGATCGAGTTTCATTATTTTAGCAGCTTTGTCCAGCTGCGCCTGTGCAATTTTAAACGAATTTTCTCCTGCCATGAAATTTCCTCCTTTATTTGTAAGTAGGAAATTGATTTCCTACTATATAAGATTTACTTCAGCACCCTCACCCTGAGCTTTGTGAAATCTTCTCTGACTTCTGCCTTATAGCCGAGTCCTGTGAGCACATCTTCTAAAAATGTCCTTACAAATTTCTTGCTTATGTTCGAGCCCAGCACCAGGGTAAACTCGCTCTCGGAACTTTTGCTTATCTTGAAAAAGTTGCACGCCTCTAAGCGCTCCAGCAGATTCTCAACCGATTTAATTTTCTGGGAAAGCTGCTCTCCGTGAGACTTTGCAACTAATCTACACTCCTCCCAGAACTTTTCGCTCTCTGGAGAAGTTTCAATAAATTTTAAAAAAAGCAGCCAGTGGTCAACGTCAAGTATTATGTGCTCGCCCTCTGAGAGCATCTCAACGTAGGTGTTGATTTTTTTGCCGCCTTGCGTGCCGAGCATGCCCTTGTATTGGGAATAAAACTGCAGGGCACGCCTGACTAAGCCGCTCTGAGATAGTTTGTCCTCTGCCCTAAGCTTCCCAAGCAATTTGTTCGTTTCTTCGTCGAGGGCTATGGTAATCCGAGTAGGTGCCTTCATGTTGTGAAGTTTTATTTTCAAGTATTTAATTTTATGTTTAGATGCGATATGAGATTATTGCAATACCCTCAATCTCAATTTAGCGAAGTCCTCTTTTATCTCGACCTTGTAACCCATTCCAGAAAGCACGTCCTGCACCAAAGTTTTAACAAATTTTTTACTAACGTCAGAATTCAAAACAAGCACAAACTCGTTCTCAGAGCTCTCGCCAAGCTTATAAAAGTTGCACGCCTCTATGCGCTCAAGAAATTCTCTCACGGACTTAATTTTCTGGGAAAGCTGGTCTGCATGCGACCGAGCAACTGCTTTACAGGCTTCCCAGAAGTTCTTCCTCTTCGGCGAGGTCTCTATATATTTCAGAAAAAGCAGCCAGTGGTCTACGTCAAGTATTATGTGCTCGCCCTCTGAGAGCATCTCAACGTAGGTGTTGATTTTTTTGCTGCCGTGAATGCTTATTAAGTCTTTATATTTGGAATAAAACCACAGCGCATTGCGTAACAGCTCGCTCTGAGAGAGCCTGGTATCTGCCTTTAACTTTTCAAACAGCTCGCTCGTATCTTTATTTAGAGCGATAGTAACTCTTGAGAGATTTGACATCTTGCAAAACCGCCTGCAGGACAGCTATTCGTATATGTGGGTGATGTCTTCGTCGTATTCAAATTTTCTTTTTGGCACTTCGTCGCAAACTTTCTGCACAGCGTCTTCAAAATCTGCGGCAGAGCGATAGAGTCTGTCTGGCAGCTTTTCGACTATATCCCTTAGATATGATATCTCCGTGATAAGCTCTTCCTTGCTCTTCGGGAAATTCTCTTCTTTAAGGGCCGGCAAACTGAGACTCATTTCAATTCCCCCTTATAATAGGAAGTATATTTCCTACTATCGATATAAACGTATTTATGAAAATTTCATAAATTTTATGAGTTGGTCTTAAACAGCTTTTTATATGCGTCGGTATTTCTTTCTTTCAGGTTAAAAGGTAGGAAATTATTTCCTACTAGGTGAGAACATGGGAAAAAGTAAAAATTTGGAAGCTGTAAAAAAGGAAAATGTAAAATTCGTACATCTTCATTTTATAGATATAACCGGGGCGCTGAAAAGTACTGCGATTCCTGCAGAGCATCTCGAAGATGTGCTGGAAAGCGGCAGGGGATTTGACGGCTCTTCTATACTTGGCTACACCCCGATACACGAATCTGACATGCTATTAATGCCAGACCCGAGCACTTTTGCGATTATACCATGGTCCTCTGAAAAAAGTGCCCGAATAATCTGTGATATTTATTTACCGGGAGGCAAGCGCTTTGAGGGGGATCCAAGATACGTAGCTCAAAGGGCTGCAGAAAAAGCAAGGGAAATGGGCTATATCTACAACTGCGGTCCTGAGCTGGAGTTCTTCGTATTTCGAAAAGAGTCAGAAAATGCCACACCGCTTATGATGGACCACGGAGGTTACTTCGATTTCCATCCTCTTGACCTAGCTGAAGATGTTCGAAAGGAAATGATACTCGTCCTCGAAAGCTTAGGTCTAACCGTAGAAATGAGCCATCATGAAGTTGCGCCTTCGCAGTACGAGGTTGACTTCAAATTTGGAGACCTCGTAACGACTGCGGACAGGGTTATTACCTACAAGATGGTAGCAAAAACCATAGCACACCTCCACGGATATATCGCAACCTTCATGCCGAAGCCGCTGTTCGGAGAAAACGGCTCGGGGATGCACACGCATCAGAGCCTCTGGAAAATAAAAAAGAACAGAAATGTATTTTTTGACCCTTCTATGAAGAGAAGTGATGCGCTGAGCGAAGAAGCTCTTTATTTCATAGGCGGACTGTTGTACCATGCCAAGGCGTTAGCAGCGGTTGTGGCGCCTACTGTGAATTCTTATAAGCGCTTGGTGCCAGGATATGAGGCACCTGTTTACATTTCCTGGGCACATAAAAATCGCTCTGCGCTCATAAGAGTGCCTGAGTACTACCCGGGTATGGAAAAAGCTATGAGAGCCGAGTTTCGCTGCCCTGACCCGGCAAGCAATCCTTATCTCGCCTTTGCATGTATGTGCGCCGCAGGCTTAGACGGCATCGAGAAAAAAATCCTGCCCCCTGAGCCAATTGAGGCTGACATCTATGAGATGAACGCAAAGGAAAGGGAAGAAAAGGGAATAGACTCGCTGCCCGGCACTCTGATGGAGGCTCTGAACGAGCTGAGAAAAGACGAAGTTTTGAAAGAAGCGCTCGGCAGGCACGTTTACGAGAACTTCATGAAAGTAAAACTCAAAGAGTGGGACGAATTCAGAATCCACGTAACTGAGTGGGAGATTGAAAAATACATGAAGTATTGTTAATGGTCAAGAGCGAGTGAGCGAGGAGTGTAACGACGAGCGAACGAGGGATTGAAAATGTGCGGTATAGCAGGAATGCTCAACAGAAGAGGCAAGAGAATCTCCGGCAAAGAGATAGTAGCAATGGCAAACGCCATGGAAGAGCGCTACGACGGCAGGGGCGGCGGCTTCGCAGCCTATGGCATATACCCGAAGTATAAGGACCAATTTGCACTGCACGTCTTTCTGAACAGTGAAGAGGCAAGAGAAAGAACAGAAGAATATCTAAAAGAAAAAGTTGAAATAAAAAAAGACGAAGAGGTTCCTACAAGGAATATTAAAGAAATTCCAAGGCAGCATATTACCTGGCGCTACTTTGTTGATGTACCTGAGAAATTCAAAACACAAGAAGAAGATTATGTCGTTGGTGCTGTGATGCAAATAAACGACTGCGTAGAAGGCGCCTATGTTGCATCAAGCGGAAAGAATATGGGGGTGTTTAAAGCAACCGGCTTGCCCTGCGATGTTGCAAGGCTTTTCAAGATAGAAGATTACAAGGCTTACTGCTGGATATCGCACGGGCGCTTCCCGACGAATACACCGGGCTGGTGGGGCGGAGCTCATCCATTCAACATCCTGGACTGGAGCGTCGTCCACAACGGAGAGATAAGCTCGTACGGCACCAACCGCCGCTACTTAGAGGCGCACGGCTACAAGTGCAGCCTGCTGACTGATACAGAGGTAGTCGCCTACCTTTTTGACCTTCTTGTGAGAAAGCAGTGTTTATCTATTGCAACAACCGCCATTGCGCTGACGCCTCCCTTCTGGAAGCACATAGATAGAATGCCAGAAGAGAAGAGAAAGATTTACACGGCACTCAGAATGACCTATGCCCCTGCAATGCTGAATGGACCTTTCGGAATAATCGTCGCAAACAAAAATACGATGATAGGATTGAACGACAGGATTAAACTTCGTCCTCTAATCGCAGCAGAAAATGGAGATTTCGCATACATAGCAAGTGAAGAAGCTGCGATAAGAGAAGTCTGCCCACAGCCTGAGAAGCTCTGGGCTCCGAGAGCCGGCTCGCCAGTAATTGCAGGGCTCGACGAGGAAGTGATATAATGAAATTTCCTCCGGAATTCAAAGTTGTAAGAGATTTCGAGAAGTGCACGAAGTGCAAGCGATGCGTCATCGAATGCACCTTCGATGTGCATAGCTACGACAAAAAAAACGATAGAATGGCAGCAAACGACGAGAACTGCGTAGCCTGCCAGCGCTGTGTTTTTACCTGCCAGACTAAAGCGCTGATAATTGAGAGGCGTCCACCTTGCTTCAGCGACCATCCAACCTGGACAGAGTGGATAAGAAGGGACATAATGACCCAAGCGCAAACCGGAAGTGTTATCCTTGCGAGCATGGGAAACGAGAAGCCATACCAATCGCTTTTTGATAACATTGTCATCGATGCCTGTCAAGTAACGAATCCTGCGATAGACCCGCTCAGAGAGCCTATGGAGCTGCGCACTTACTTGGGAAGAAAGCCTGAGAAGATTGAAATCGAAAACAATAAGCTGAAAACTGAAATTGCTCCTAACTTGAAGCTCGAAACTCCTATAATGATTGCGCACATGAGTTACGGAGCGGTGAGTCTTGAAACGCACAAGGCACTTGCCCTGGCAGCGAGGGAGCAGGGTACCATGATGGGGTCTGGGGAAGGCGGCTTGCACAAGGAGCTATATCCATTTGCAGACCACATAATTGTTCAAGTGGCAAGTGGAAGATTTGGGGTGCATGAAAAATATCTTAAAGCAGCTGCTGCGATGGAAATTAAAATTGGTCAGGGTGCAAAACCCGGCATAGGGGGGCACCTACCTGGACCAAAGATAACTGAGCCTATTTCTGAGACGAGAATGATTCCTGTCGGCACAGATGCTCTTTCTCCTGCTCCACACCACGATATTTATTCTATAGAAGACCTCTCAAGATTGATTTATGCTCTCAAAGAAGCTACAAGATACAAAAAGCCTGTATTCGTTAAAATTGCGGCGGTGAACAACTCTGCTCCAATAGCAACCGGAATAATACGTGCCGGTGCGGATGCTGTGGTGTTAGATGGCTTCAGGGCTGGAACAGGAGCTGCGCCCCAAGTAATAAGAGACAACCTCGGAATACCAATCGAAGCTGCGATAGCTGCGGTGGACCAGAGATTAAGAGAGGAAGGCATCCGCCACTGGGGAAGCATAATAGCAAGCGGCAGTATAAGAACAAGCGCAGATGTTGCAAAAGCTATCGCTCTTGGCGCAGATGCAGTTTACATCGGCACCGCTGCGCTCATCGCCCTAGGCTGCACAGTCTGCAAGCGCTGCTACACTGGAAAGTGCGCCTGGGGAATCGCAACTCAGGTCCCAAAATTAAGAAAGAGGCTTGACCCGGAGAAGGGTGCAAAAGCTGTCTTGAACTTGATCCAGGCTTGGAACCATGAGCTGAAAGAAATCTTGGGTGCGCTTGGAATAAACTCTGTGGAAAGCCTGAGAGGAAACAGAGAGAGGCTGAGAGGAGTTGGACTGACTCAAACAGATTTAGACGTGCTTGGAATTCTGCCGGCAGGGAAGTAGCATGATTATAGATGCAAAGGGCTTGCGCTACAAGGCATTGAACAAACTGATAGAAGATGCCATAAATAACGGTACAAAAAAAATTAAGATAAGAAACGTAAACGGGCAGCGGTACATCGGTAATGGAATTGAAGGGAACGTCGAAATAGAAATCTACGGCACTCCGGGCGACGATTTGGGCTCTTTCATGGACGGTCCTACCATCACTGTTTACAACAGCGCCCAAGACGGCATCGGAAACACGATGAACTCTGGGAAAATAATCGTGCACGGCGACGCTAGAGACATTGTGGGTCACTCAATGCGCGGCGGCAAAATCTTCGTCAATGGCGATGTTGGCTATCGGGTCGGAATCCACATGAAAGAGTACAAGGAAAATTTTCCAGTAATAATCGCTACAGGCAGCGCTGGAGATTTTCTCGGAGAATACATGGCAGGGGGAAGAATAATTATCCTTGGAATGAAAGGTAGCAGTTCAGAAATCGTCGGAGACTGGATTGCAACTGGAATACACGGCGGTGCAATATATATAAGAGGAAGAGTAGAAAAGCACAAACTTGGTACAGGGGCAAAAATTGTAGAATTTACCGAGAAAGATAAAAATTACCTGAAAGAGCTGTTGAAAGAATTTTGCGATATCTTTGGCTATGACCTTGAAGAAATCCTAAATGCAGAGTTCACGAAGATAGCTCCAATAACGCACCGACCTTTCGGAGCGATGTACACGCAATAGCGAAGCTAGTGCGTTAGACCTGCGCTCTTTCGCAAGAAAGATGGTAAGCCCGCCAGCTTCCTTACGGAAATCTTGCTCACGCAATAGCGATACATTTATATTTTATTCGGACATAGCAAGCCACATGGAAGAAATTACCAAAATCGTTAAAAAGGAGGGGATTCGCTCCATACGTTTGCAGTTCACGGACATCAACGGAATTTTAAAGAGTTTTGAGGTATCTACAAAGGAAATTGAAGACCTTCTCGAAAACGGACAGAGCTTTGACGGCTCTTCAATAACCGGCTACTCGCCGATAGAAGAAAGCGACATGATTGCAAAGCCAGACCCGAGTACCTTTGCGATTATACCCTGGACAAGCAACGAAAAAAAATCTGCTCGAATGATTTGCGACATTTACCTGCCAGACGGCAGGCGCTTCGAAGGCGACCCAAGATACGTTGCGCAGAGAGCGCAGGAAGAAGCGAGAAAAGCTGGATACGTTTTCAAGTGCGGTCCTGAGCTGGAGTTCTTCGTATTTCAAAGGGACAAGGAAGCGCCCACGCCAATGGACATAGGAGGCTATTTCGACTTCCATCCAGGCGATTTAGGAGAAGACATGCGAAGAGATATAGCAGTAACTGCTGAGAAGTTCGGACTAACTATAGAAGTTGAACATCACGAGTGCTCTCAGGGGCAGCACGAAATAGACTTCAGATTTGACGAGCTAACACTGACTGCGGATAGAACCGTTACCCTGAAAATGATAGTAAAGGCAATAGCAAACCGCTACGGCTTCTTTGGAACTTTCATGCCAAAGCCGATTTACGGCGTAAATGGCTCTGGAATGCACATTCACCAGAGCCTGTGGAAGAAAGGAGAAAATGTGTTCTATGGAGAAAACGGCAGAAAGCTTGGAAAACTCTCTGACGAAGCTCTCTATTTCATAGGAGGTCAGCTAAAGTTTGGAAGAGAAATGTGCATTGTGCTTGCTTCCTGGCCAAACTCGTACAAGCGCTTGGTGCCCGGATATGAAGCCCCTGTCTACATCGCATGGGCATTTAGAAATCGCTCGCCGCTGATAAGAGTTCCTGAGATCGGAAAAAGAAAAAAAGCTGCGAGGGTAGAGATTCGCTGCCCTGATCCTGCGGGCAACCCCTACCTGCAATTTGCTGTCCTGTGCCACGCCGGCTTGGAAGGAATTAAGAAAAAAATAGACCCGGGAGAGCCGACTGAAATTAACCTATACAAAACCACCATGGAAGAAAGGGAAAAACTTGGAATCAAATCCCTGCCAGAAACTCTGGGAGAGGCGCTTTCCGAATTCGAAAAAAGCGAGCTCATGAAAAGAGCATTGGGGAAAGTTGCGTTCAACAATTTTCTAAACGTAAAGAGAGCTGAGTGGGATTTATACAAAGGGCAAGTTGCTGACTGGGAGATTAACAGATATCTGAAGTGGCTCTAGTCTTCGTTCACCACATAGTATTAAGTCTTACGCACTAGCTGGCTATGCGGTGCCAGTTCAGGCTATCGCCTTCACTAGTCTTTAATTAGTCTCTCGACTGCTATTACCTTATCGTTAGGAGCCAACTCCATGACTGTAACACCCATCGCTGGTCTTCCCTTTTGCCGTATCTCATCAATGGAAGTTCTAATGACCATTCCTTCTTTACTAGTTAAAATTAGCTCATCGGCATCTGAAACTTCTAATACACTGACCACAAAGCCGCTCTTTGGGGTTGGTTTTAAGGTAATTACACCATACTTACCGCGACTGGTTTTTCTATATTCCGACACCTGAGTACGTTTGCCGTATCCATTTTCTGTAATTGTTAATAGCACTGAATCTTTCTGTGCAAGAGCCATGCTTACTACTTCGTCACCCTCCCGAAGTTTAATTCCTATAACACCTCTCGAGTATCTTCCAGTCGCCCTTACTTGTTGTTTCTCTTGTTGTTTCTCATCAAATCGGATTGCCTTTCCCTTTTTAGTTGCAAGAATAATCTCTTTATTTCCGTCTGAAATGCCTGTTCCTATTAGTTCATCATCTTTATCTAACTTAATCGCCCAAATTCCTGTAACTATAGGTCTGCTATATTTAGAAAGAGCTGTTTTCTTAACCATTCCTTTTTTAGTCGCAAATACTAAGAAATGTTTATTATTAAATTCCTTTATAGGCATGACCACTTTTATTTTCTCTTCAGGGGATAATCTAGGTAATAAGTTAATAATCGCCCTACCTTTGCTATATCTAATACCAAGAGGAATTTCGTACGCCTTCAGCCAGTAACATCTTCCCCTATTTGTAAAGAAAAGAATGAAATCATGAGTAGAGGTTACAAAAGAATTAACGATAAAATCTTCCTCTTTGGTTTCCATTCCTATGACGCCTTTTCCACCACGGCGTTGTTCTTTATAAGAAGTAACAGGCAAGCGCTTTATATAGCCGTTATTTGTTATGACTACCACCATCTCCTCTTCTGCAATCAAATCTTCCATTCCGAGCTCAGGTACTGCTTCGATTATTTCGGTTCTCCTCGCATCGCCGTATTTGTTCTTCAGCTCGAGCAGCTCTTCCCTGATTATATTCAATAACTTCTGCTCGCTTGCGAGAACTTCCTTCAGCCAGGCAATGTTTTTTAAGAGTTCGACGTATTCTTGCTCGAGCTTCTCCTGCTCAAGCGCTACGAGGCGCTGCAGGCGCATGTCTAATATAGCCTGGGACTGCTCCCTGCTTAACCTGAAATTGGAAATTAAAGCGTCTCTCGCAGCGTCAATGGTCTTCGAGCCTTTTATGATTTTTACGACAGCATCAATACTTCGTAGGGCAACCTTTAGCCCTTCTAAAATATGCGCACGCTTTTGAGCTTTGCCCAATTCAAACTGACACCTTCTCGTAACAACATTCTTCTTGTGCTTGATGTACTCGAGAATCGCATCCTTAAGGCTGAGCACTTTGGGCTCGCCATCCACGATTGCGAGATTTATTACACCAAATGCAGTCTCCATCTGCGTGTGCTTGTAAAGCTGGTTTAGCACAATCTCTGCAACTGCGCTGCCCTTCAGCTCGATTACAACCCGCATTCCCTCCCTGTCGCTCTCGTCCCGCAGGTCTGAAATTCCCTCGATTTTTTTGTCTCTCACAAGGGCAGCAATATCTTCAAGCAGCTTTGCCTTGTTCACCTGGTATGGAAGCTCGGTAACGATTATGTGCTCTCTATCCTTCTTTTTCTCTACCGAAGCTCTGGCTCTGAGTTTAATGCTCCCCCTGCCGTTTGCATAGGCATCCCTTATCCCGCTCTTTCCGAAAATAAATGCGCCGGTTGGAAAATCCGGTCCCTTTATAACCTCCATCATCTCTTCAACGCTCGCATTCGGATTTCCTATGAGCGTGATAGTAGCATCGACAAGCTCTCCTAAATTGTGCGGGGGCACGTTTGTAGCCATGCCTACCGCTATTCCAGAGGAGCCGTTGAGCAGGAGATTTGGCAGCTTTGCCGGCAGCACGCTGGGCTCCTGGAGTGATTCGTCAAAGTTGGGAACAAAGTTGACTGTGTTTTTGTCTATGTCCGCAAGCATCTCCTCTGCAACTTTCGCAAGCCTCACCTCAGTATATCGCATCGCAGCTGCTTCATCGCCGTCCACGCTTCCAAAATTTCCCTGCCCGTCGATTAATGGATACCTCATTGAAAAATCCTGAACCATTCTGACGAGCGCATCGTAAACAGCAATATCGCCGTGGGGATGATACTTTCCCAAAACCTCACCGACTATTCTCGCAGCCTTCTTGTAGGGCTTGTCGTGCGTATTGCCCAGCTCCTGCATCGCATAGAGAATGCGCCTGTGCACAGGCTTCAGACCATCCCGCACATCAGGAAGAGCCCTACCCACGATGACGCTCATCGCATAGTCGATGTAAGACTTCTTCATCTCCTCTTCGATTTTCACCGGGATGATTATTTCCTTAGATTTCGGCTCCTCTGCTGCCATGGTTTACCTCAATAAAAGTCTGTATTCCGTGCATAAAAAGCTTCATGTTTCTCTTGCAATTTTTTCAATTTTATTGATTATTTTTGTATACGTCTCGACGTTGCATCTCCAGCTATTTTTTATCATTTTATTAATTAAATCTATAGCCTCTTGCTTTTGAATAAGTTTCTTTTTTAATGCCCTAAAAATAAAGAATGTTGAGTAAATAACTTCAACGTTTAGGCTCTGCGCATACATTCTACCAAGAGCATCGTCAATGACTGCGATAGAATTCGTTTCTTTGGCAAGAGAAATGACGCTGATCTCGCCTGCATGAGTTCCGCCAATCATTTTTTCCATGCTTTTTGGATTCTCGATTTTTATTTTCTTGGACTCAACCAAACTTTTAATAGTAGCGTTTTCAACAAATTCTTCCTCGAGTTTAATTTCTTTTAGAACTTCGCTTGTTGTTATAATTTCGACGTCGAGTTTATCGAAATAGATATGAAATCTGGCTTTGACTAGATGGATTAAAGGCGTTGTATCGAGGATTAAACGCATTTACTCGCCTGCCAGCTTTATCTCTTTTTCTAGTTCCTCTTCCGTTATGTGGATGTAGTCGATCTTCTTTTCATTCACCAACTCCATCATTTCGTATATCGAAATGCCCGCAATCTCCGCTGCCTTGACAAGAGTAACTTTCCCTTTTTTTAGCAGGTCTAAAGCTCTTTCTTTGCGCCACTCCGCAATACCACGTTCTAAAATTCTCCTCGTAGTCGTGGATTTGTCCAACTTCTCTTCCTTCATGATTTTTTCTAAAAAATCGTCAATTTCCTTCGGCACGCGGGTTGCAATTGTTTTATATGCCATATCTACGTTTGCGTTTGTTAACGAATGCAAATGATAATATAAATATCGCTGAAGATGGGGCGCAGGGAAGGGTGTACTAAATGTCCAGCACTCTTACTTCCTTTGCTCTATCTCTTATATGCCCTGTCATGGTGCTCAAAATACAAGAATTTTATAACTTTGTTCTTCTCGTCAAGTTCATAAATCAAAACAAAATTTGACATATTCATAAACTTTCCTGTCTCTGCGAAAAAGAGTTTCAAGCGTCTTCTCAAGCTTTTCGTCTATTCGACCTTTTCGAAAAGCTCGCTAATGTTTTTGTATTCTCTTCTGCCATTTCCACTTCTCTAATAAAATCTTCTCGCAGGAATTCTTCGGGCGGGTATTCCCTGTTTTCGGCAACGCTCATATGCCTATCTCATGCGAATTTAACTACTTAAATGCTATATATCCAGCACCCTTACTTCCCTAGCATGCGCCTCGATGAACTCTCTGCGAGGCTCGACCTTATCGCCCATCAAAATCGTGAAGATATAATCTGCCTTCATCGCATCTTCAAGCGTTACTTTTAAAGTCGTTCTCGTCTCCGGATTCATCGTCGTCTCCCAGAGCTGCTGGGGATTCATCTCTCCCAAGCCCTTGTAGCGCTGAATTACCGCTCCTCTCTTTCCATTCTCGAGGATATACTCCAGAAGCTCAGATGCAGAGCGAATCTCTACTTCTGCTTCGTTTTTGATTATAATCGGAAATTTTTCTTTGCTTCTGCGGTATATCTCGTGCAGCCTTCTGAACTCAAAAGAAGAAAATATGCTCGAGTCCAATTCTGTGCCTTCGTAAGAAAACTTCAGAAAATCGCCGCTGATTATGAAATTCGAGGCTCCTTCAACCTTTGATAGAGCTTCGTAGATTTTATGGAAATTCAGCTCCTTAAGGTTAAGCACAACTTCAACTAATTTTTCTGGCATTATACCGACAGCTCTTTCAAAAAAGTGCCTGTAGAGATTTAAGTCTCGCAGTAAATTGCTGAGCTCTTCCCTGCTCAGCTCCTGCCCGTTGGAATACGCACTAACGCTCTCGATGCCCGCTCTCTGAAAGCTCTGCTCTAACTCTTCGTCGTTATAAGCATAGCGCTCTTCCTTTCCTTTTTTTATCCTGTACAGCGGGGGCTGCGCTATGTAAACATAACCCCTCTCAACTAATTCTTTCATCTTTCGATAAAAGAAAGTAAGCAGGAGCGTGCGTATGTGCGCTCCGTCAACATCTGCATCTGTCATTATTATTATTTTGTGATATCGCAAATTGCTTATATCAAAATCAGCCCCTACTCCTGCACCTATAGCAGTAATCATCGTTCGTATTTCTTCATTTTCAAATATTTTATCGTCTCTCGCTTTCTCCACGTTGAGTATTTTGCCACGGAGTGGAAGAATTGCCTGATAGCGCCTGTCTCGACCCTGCTTTGCGCTTCCGCCTGCTGAATCTCCCTCCACGATATACAGCTCACACAGTGCAGGGTCCTTCTCTGAGCAGTCCGCAAGCTTGCCGGGCAGGGAGCCGCTCTCTAAAGCGGTCTTTCGTCTAACGAGCTCTCTCGCCTTTCTCGCAGCCTCTCTCGCACGCATCGCAAGAATTGCTTTTTCTATTATTTTCTTCGCAACGTCCGGATTTTCTTCAAAAAACTCTGCCATGCCGCTGCCCGCAAGGGATTCGACAATGCCCTTTATCTCGCTGTTGCCGAGCTTGGTTTTCGTCTGACCCTCGAACTGCGGGTCAGGAAGCTTTACGCTTATTATTGCGGTCAGCCCTTCCCTAGCATCCTCGCCGGAGAGAGCTTCGCCTTCTTTGAAAAAGTTGTTTTTCTTTCCATACTCATTAATAGTTCTCGTAAGCGCCGCCCTGAAGCCGATGAGGTGCGTGCCTCCCTCGTGCGTATTTATGCTGTTCGCAAAGGCATAGACGTTCTCAACGTAGCTGTCGTTGTACTGCATCGCAACCTCTACCTGAACGCTGTCTGTCTTCTTTTCAAAATAAATTGTCTTCCCGTGCAGCGCTGTCTTGTTTTTGTTCAAGTGCTGCACAAAGGCAACTATACCCCCGGGATAGTGGAAAACCTCTTCTTTTCCGGAGCGTTCATCCCTTAAACTTATTTTTATTCCCTTCGTCAGGAATGCGAGCTCTCGAAGCCTGTCTGCAAGGGTCTCGTAGCTGAAATCGGTGGTTTCAAAAATGCTTTTGTCTGGCTTGAAGGTAACCTTGGTGCCGGTGTTCTGGGCTTCGCCAAGAACCTCCAGAGGAGCGGCTGTCTTTCCAAACTCATAGCGCTGCCTGTATATCCTGCCATCCCGGCTGACCTCTGCTTCCAGCCACTCAGAAAGCGCATTCACCACGGAAACACCGACTCCGTGCAAGCCGCCTGAAATCTTGTATATCTTGTGATCGAACTTGCCGCCTGCGTGCAGCATAGTCATCGCTATTTCAACGCCTGGCTTGCCGTACTTGGGATGCGTATCGACAGGTATGCCCCGACCATCATCTATGACACTAACGCTGTTGTCTCTGTGAACGATGGCCTCGATGTTCTTGCAATAGCCTGCTAGAGCTTCGTCGATGCTGTTGTCAACTACCTCGTAAACGAGATGGTGCAGTCCAGCACTGCCCGTGGTTCCAATGTACATGCTCGGGCGCTTTCTTACTGCTTCTAAGCCTTCTAAGACCTCGATATCTTTTGCTGCATATTCTTCCATTTTAAAACCTTTTTTAAAACTAATTTAGTCCTAGAAAAAGTATGTTTTTTCTACCATATAAAGCTTGTCAATGTTTTGAAAATTTAAGCTATGGTTTGTACTTCTCGCCGATTTCTCTCACAATTGAGAGAAGCTCCTTCCCCTCCTTTGTTAGAGCGTAGTAGACTGGGCGGTACTTCTCTGAGGAAACCTTCCTCTTAACAGCCCCAAATTCTTCCAGGCTGCTCAACCTTCTCGAGGTAGTACTGGGATTTCCTACAATTTCCTCGATTTCCTTGTACTTCATCGCTTTGCCCTCAAGATTCTCGAGAATCTCTACCGCTCCTTTCTGAGCCAGCAGCTTGAATATCTTGCTCACTTCAATCCCGAATTGAAAAAAGCATGTGCAATATTTAAGAAATTGCTATTATTTTTGAAAGCAATACCTCAAATAATGGAAATATTTAAAAAGCATAAGTTCTAAAATACATGGGTTGTATGGAAAAAACTTCTGAGAAAAAATTAATCGATGAGGAAAAATTCAACAAACTCAGCTTAGTTGAAAAATGGAAATATATACTGGAAAAAGAGAGAGAAATTGACGAAAGAGTAAGAAAGATTTTGGGAAAAACCTAATACCTGCGCCTTTCGCCCCTTTGACCTCTTCCTCCGCCCCTGTATCCAAATCCTCTTCTCTCAGGCATCTCATGTGTCTTGTCGCTCAGGTTTGTTGCGGTATTTACCTCTGGCAGGGCTTCCTCTGATTTTTCCATAGAACCGTACTTGCCCACGTTCAATCTCATGCTGCCCCGTACCAGAGAAATGTATCCGTTTTTTATCTGGAGTACGTCGCCCTCTGCAACCTGGCTTATTTGGTCGCCCCAGAGAGACAGCAAAATACCAGCTGTCTCGTCCGCTACGAGGAACTCGCCAACCTGTCGTGTGCCTTCCCTCGTCGGGATGTCTTTCTTCTCCCCGGCGGAAACTACTTTTACCAAAACATTCACGTTCTTTGACATTGGAGTCAAATCTGCTACCTTTACTGTTTGTGCTTCCATATTATTTCCTCCACTGGTGCTCTACGTTTGAGCATTTAAATCTATTGCTAAGAATAATATAATAAGAAAACAAATAATTAAGCATGCTGACTTGGGTTGAGAAGTACCGGCCTAAAAAGCTTCGAGAGGTGGCAGGCAATCCCAGCTCTATTGAAACTCTTGCCAGATGGGCTGAGGAGTGGAAAAGCGGTGCCCCGAAAAACAAGGCTATTCTGCTTTACGGTCCTGCTGGCACTGGGAAAACTTCAGCTGCTCACGCTCTCGCAAACGAGCTGAACTACGATTACATAGAACTAAACGCCTCTGATACTAGAACGCAGGACATTATAAACAGAATCGTGGGCACTGCCGCAATGCAGGGCACTCTAAATCCGGAGTATGAAAGAAAGCTCATAATCCTGGACGAGGTCGATGGAATACATGGAAAATTCGACTACGGGGGCTTGGCTGCGCTAAAAAAATGGGTCAAGGAATCCCTGCAGCCAATAATTTTAATTGCAAATAATCCCTGGAGCTTGCCAAGAGAATTCCGTGCTCTAACTTTGATGACGGGCTTTAAAAAAATAGACCAGCGCAGCATTTTAAAAGTTTTAAAGAGCATCTGCTCAAAGGAAGGAATCGAAACCGATGAAAAAGTTTTGAAAATGATTGCAATAAATGCTAACGGAGACCTGCGCTCAGCGATAAACGATTTACAGGCATTAACCGAGGGGAAGAAAAAGCTTGCACTGCGAGATGTTGACGCCCTAACGATGCGAGACTCCGAGTTGAAAATATTCGACACGCTGATAAGGATTTTCAAGACAACCTCTGCTGACAGAGCGAGAGAAGCTGTGTGGGAATCTGGCGAGGATGCTGAAACGATTTTAAAATGGCTCGCAGAAAATGTGCCCAGAGAATACGAAGATGCAGATGACATAGCAAGAGCATTTGAACGCCTCTCCAGGGCGGATGTGTTTATGGGAAGAATAATGCGCAGGCAGGACTGGGACTTGCTGCCCTATGCAATAAATGCAATGTCTGCCGGAGTTGCTCTTGCAAAGCAGCGCAAGTACAGCAAGTTCGTTCGCTACCAGTATCCCCAGATTTTTGCTCTTTATGCGCAGACCAGAAAAGCCAGGGAAGTCATGGACTCCATGGCTGAAAAAATGTCTCGCAAAAGCCACTGCTCGAAAAAGGATGCAAAGGCAGAATACTTCCCGATGCTAAAAATTGTTCTGAACAACAGCGCAGAGATGGGCTCTCAATTGGCTTCTGAACTTGAACTCAATCTGGAAGAGATACAATTCTTCGTAAAAGAAGAAAAACTTGCAAAAAATATATACAGCGGAGCGAATGAAATAAGTGCAGAGAGAATCAGGGCGAGTACAACGAAAGCAAAACAGTTTTCACTTGCTGAGTTTTAGAAAGTAAGGAGCAACTGAAATTATGAAAAAGAAGCTCAGATTACCAAAGGAAATATTTGAAGCGCTCTACGAAGAGAGCCCGTTATTAAAAACAGAACTAGCTAAAAAAGTAGGGCTGAATACAGATTCGCTAAGTCAGTGGATAGACATAATTGGGTTCATTCAACGCCAGCCAAGGCTTTTGAAAAAGAAAATTGGGAAGCGGATTGCGTTAGCAAGACCGCCAGCTTTCGCACTACCTAACGGTATTGAAGTTGTTGATTTGGAAAAGGAAGAAGTCAAAGAAGAGATTACTCCTGAAATAGTCGAAGCTATGATCGAGTTTGAAAAGCATTTAGAAAAAATTGAAGAAATGCCGCAGAACTTAGCATCTCTTCACCCATTGCAACTTTAGTTTTAAACTCTCTCTGCATCTTAAGAATTTCTCTCTTAAATTTTCGAAGCGAATAATCCTCATGCTCGAAATCGAAATTGTACTTTACATTCCAGAGAATAAGCTGCTTCGGCTCAGAGGGTTTGAATTTATTTTTGCAGGCAGGCTCGAAATATTTTTTCAATTCTTCAATTGAAATTTCGCTTCTTCCAGCCATTTTCAATGCGGTAACAACCCGCCGAATCATCTGCCAGAGAAAGCTCTCGGCGTAAAAAGTAAGCACGAGAAAATCTCCTAATTTTCTGACTGTGATTTTTTTAATTTTCCTAACAGGATTGCGTCCTTCTAAAATGCAGAAGTTGTGGAAGCTGTGCTCTCCTTCGAAGAGCTTCGCCGTTTGTCTAATTTTTTTAATGTCATAACCATCGTCGAACAAAAAATACTTGTAAATTCTTTTAATCGCTTCGTAGCGGGGATTGAAATCTTTTGGAACTTCTCTAACCGCAAGAACTCGAATATCGTCTGGCAAAAAATTATTCAAGGCTCTGGCTTTCAGCTTGAAGTCGGTAGTAACTGCAAAAACGTTTCCGAAGGCGGAAACACCTTTATCTGTTCTCCCTGCGCTCTGAAATTTTTCAATTCTTGCTCCGAGTTTTTTGAAGGCGTTTAAGAGCTCGCCTTCGACTGTTCTCTGGTTTGGCTGAACTTGAGAGCCTGTGAAGTTGCTACCGTCGTAGTAAACTTTTAGGGCATAGCGGAGCATGCGGTTAAATTAGAACTTTAACGTTTTCTTCTTTTCGGTGATTTCGCAATAAAAGAAGCCTATGTTTTTTATATACTGAGAAGTCTAAAGATTTCTTCGCGCTTATTTTCATTTCTCAACATATCTTCTACAGTAAACCAACGGTTGACTGCGTCACGATTGATTTCCAAGTCGTTCCTTGCTTTTTGTGTAATCGATACTCCTTGAAGAATGAGAATCGTGGTAGATCGTGGATTCTCATCTCTGGCTCGGCGGAGACTTTTAATAGCAGCACCGACTCGCTCCAAGACGCCGGCGGTATCTATGCCGCCCTTAATTTCGACTGCCGCTAAGATTTTGTTACCTTGGTAAATCGCTACGTCTGGTTCGTCTGCGAATATTATAATTCGTCCATCTTTCAACTGCATTCTTAGTCCGTCTTCTTTTTCGTCTGACACTACTCCTTTTTCTCGAAGTCTTCGCTGGAGAATACCTTTGACAATGACTTCAACTTTATTTCCCTTCGTATTCTGCCAAGACCCTTGCGCCTGTGAGCCTGCCGCCATCCCTCGCCATAAGTCAAATTCACGAGCATTTATCTTCTCATCAAGTTCGATTAGATGACTTATTATCTGATTCAGGTGTTTGGAGACCGCTAAACCTATTTCATCGTCAGGCGTATATTTACCATCCTCGTACCGAGTAACCGGAAGCCTTACGCGATTCATAGATTTCTGGGAAACCATTGAGAGCATCCGATAATATCCAACAGAACCTGATACACTTTTCAAAACAGCGGGATGAACAAAAATGATTACTGGTTTGATACCACGGTGAATAACCTTATCCCAAGCTTGTTTTGATATTCCCAATCGATTCAAATCCCATTCCAAAGTTTCACCTTTGATTTTTTCAATCTGCTCTGCCACGGCTAAAAGCCCCCATTCATGCAGTTTCTGATGAAAGAACTCACTTTTTGTAAGCTGGTCAAGAGACCACGCCTTATAGTCTACGCTTGTGTTTTCCGAGGATTTTTTCTTCATTACAGCTTCCTCCACACTACAATGCTTTCTCTAACCGGCACTCGCCCATATTTTCCCATCTGTTGAGAGCTATTCCCTTTGTAGCGTGCAATGATAATCTTTTCGACTTGGAATCCTACTTCCTCTGCTATATCTGAAAGTATAAGATCAACAGGTAGTAGCTCGCCCTCAAACCTTACGTTATCTACGACCATCGCAACCTTTGCTTCGGATGCCAAGACTCGCATCCATTCTTTAATCACCTTTTGCATGTCAACAAAATAACCTGTCAGCATGTCTGGTATCCTAGGATTATTGAGCGCCTTACCTCTTTCTTTAAGAATATCTACAACTTCTTTTATGGCTTGGTGGGGTGGTTTCTCGTAGGAATCTACTTTTGATTCTATATGCGAACGGAGAATACCAAATCGTAGAGCTTTCAATTCATCAAAGTTTGTGATAAAATGAAAACAAAGTTCTAAAGCATAAGTACGCGTATAGTCATAGCGATTGGCGTAAGGTGGAGATGTAATAATGGCTGTGGGTTGTCGTTCAAACGGTATGTCACTAAGGTCACGAGTGTCCCCAAGGTAAACTCTCGGTAACTGAACATGCTGATTCTGTCTGAACTCTTTGATCAGTTTGATGTCTCTTTCGGCTTCGTTAACTTTTCTCCGGAGTGCCTCTTCTGGATTAGCAATCTTCTTTTCTCGAACCAATCGTAAGAATTGACCGTCTTTAGACGTATAACTGCAAGGTTCTAGTATTGAAAAAAACAAAATCAGGAAAATGTCCTTGAAAGGTGATTCCAATTCGTCTATGACTGTCTTCCATTTTTGTAACGTTAGGAGCGCATCAGGAGGGAAGGCTACCTTCATGATGGCAACATCTAGGGCGACTGGAGCAGGAGGGACTTGCTGAACTCTTACTTTTAATTTTTCAAAAGTCTCTTTTATTTGTCCTGATTTCAGTGGGTAGAACAGTGGCAATGTTTGAGCAACAAATACAGCGATGGGTAGTTTGTCTACACCAATTGAGGGGATACCTTTCTGGGATGCTGTAAATAATGTTGTTCCCATTCCACAAAATGGATCAAAGATATAATCTTTTTCGCTTAAATCGAAGCGTGAAATAAACTTTTCTACGAAGCGAAAGGCAAAGGCTTCTTTGTAGCGATAAAGTCGAAGAATTGGCACTTTTTTATTTCCTACGTATGAGACCAAACTCGCTAACGAAGGCTCTTTATGCATTAAATGAGCAAATTTATCCTCAAGATGTTGACGCTCTGTGCTCTCTATTTTGACAGATGTATTTGTCCAAGCATTATCTTTTTCAAGGAGGCTCGATTGTTTTATCATTTCACGCCTCAGGTTCTTTTGTCTCGGTTACATATTTACATATCGCCTTACTTCTATTTTATCTTTACCCAAGAGCGCAGTAAAAGTGTCACCTCGCATCCCTCAGCCCCCCGTTAGTTATCACGAACTTCACGTTCATATCTTCAGGCAGGCTGCGATGGCGGCGCAGGATTGCTTCTCTCTTATTGAAGTCTTCCTTCTTCAGCTCGATTACTGCCTTGCTCCAGTACTTCAAAATGCTCCCCCCTATCGGTTCAACGCCGCCGTCTTCGAATGAAGAGTAAACCTGGTTTGTGATTATTACTGCAAGGTTGTACTTCCTCGCAAGCTCGCCGAGCTTTGCGAGCTGCTTGCTGAGCATGCGATTCATGCTCGTTGCCTTTTCTTCATCTGTGCCGATTCGGTAAAGCGAGACTGCGCAGTCTACGACAATTGAGCCAAACTCTTCGTTTATTACTTTATCTAGATTTTCGATGATAAAGTTCTGGTCGTCGAAGGTGGAGGGCTCGTAAAAATAGCTGTTATCCAAAACTGCTTTGAAATCCTTCCCTGCAATCTGCTTTAATCTATCTACAGAGCGACCGCCCTCAGTATCGATAAAAATTACTTTTTTTCCAGCTCTTACGACGTTCACCGCAACCTGAAGGCAGAGGTTGGTCTTTCCTGAGCCAGAAGGTCCGTAAACCTGGGTTATTATCTTTGTCTCTATGCCCCCGTCGAGAATATCGTCTATGCAGCAGCCTATCGGAATCTTCGCTGCCTCTCCACTGGATAAAAAAGGTTTTAGAATTTTTTCTGGCATGATATTAAATAGCACCACATAGTATTAAGTCTTATGCAACAGCTGGCTATGTGGTGCTAGTTCCGCTGCGCTTCACTATGCTGAATGATATAACTATTTTGCTAAGAAATCCGCCAGCGAAACCTGCTTCCCTTCGTCGCTCTCGAAAACCGAGGAGATGCTCATCTCTATTATGCGAATCCTCTGCCTTAGATAATCATCCAGATTGTACTTATCTATGAGGCTTTTCGTAACCTGCAAATACTTCTCTACAGAACCTTTTGAAACTGTGAGTACTAGTTTACCCCCTCCGCATTTCCTGCATTTTCCTGTTAGAGGAACTCTCCGATACTTTGTATTACAAACAACGCATCTCGTTGTCTGCTTTGAAAAAGTTCTCAGATTTCCTGCCAGGTCTGGAAGGAAGTGGCTTTCTATAACCCTCCTTGCAACGTCTCTTTCATCGACTGCACGAATCTTGCTGGCTAAACTCAGCTGATGTTCAACTTTTTCAAACATTGTTCCCAGAGTTTTGTATGCGCTTGTTTTCGGTCCTGCTGCAATGTCGCTTGTATCGTGGGTAAATTTCAAGCTGAACTGCTCCTGTTTGCCAAGTCTATTTTCGACAGTTTCGATTATGCTGCTGAGTTCTTGAGGCTTTGCATACCTTAACGTTGCCTCATAAAATTCTAAAGGATAGCTGTCGATTACGTCGATGTTGTGCGCCTCGTCGTCTATTTCCCTTGGGTCTATTCTCGTAGTTAGTACGAGAGGAGCATCCATCTTGCCGCCCCTGCTGCTTGGCAGATATGCTTTAGAAAAGTTCAACAAAGCATCGAGAAGCAGGAAAACTGCGTCTTCATCGCCGTCGCAGTTGCGCCGCTTTGCGGCGTGGAAGAAAGGATGCGCATAGCCTACATTAGCTTTCGTGAATCCTATGATTCTCCCAAGTATCGCAGCAGAAGTATGGGGAGCGAGACCTACTACTAAGTGACCTAGCAAGTCTTCCTTTTTTTCTGCATTGTAAAAAGGCTTGAGTCCATAAAACTTAACAAGCAACTCGTCCAAAAACTTGCTTACTCTTAAAAGATAACTTGCACCTTCCTCTGCCAGTATAAGGTCCTGGCACTTGAGTTCAACTATCTGCTCCTCGCTTTGAAGAGAAGCGCCATTGAAGTCTTTCTCGTAGCCGAGCTTTTTAAGAATTTCAATGGAAATTCCAATTTCTCTCGGTCTGAAGTGCGTAAGAGGCACGTCGGTAGCATCGAATCTTGCTGTGCCGTCTTTGAAAACGTAAACGTTGTGCTTAGAGCGCAGGATTCCTTTCTCCAGAGGCTCAGGAATCTTGTATGCAGAAGTCATACCGATTACGCCCTTTATGTCGCTGTGCGTGTTGCCGACTGCTGCTATTGCTTCGTTTAAAATCTCCTTAATCTCAAGCTCCCGCTCCTCAAAAAAGTTAGTTGGTGCCCCGCATTTTCTGCAAGATTCTCTATCGCTGACGTAACCGCAAGATACGCAGACTTTCTGCAATTTTGTTTGAGCACCGCAGGTCGGGCACAAAGTTTTGAAGGTTATCTCTCCGCATTTAATGCATGCCCTTCTGGCGAGGTCGGCCTTTATTTTCTCGTTCTGCGCAGCCTTCTTTACGTCTCTTGTCCTTCCTCCATGCTGACCTATCGGAAACAAAACGTTAACCGCAGGCTGCATCTTGCGCTCCTTTGCTTTCTCGGGTCTCCCCATTCTCGCTCCTATATAAGTCGGTGCCTTCTCTCTGACCTTTATTCCGAAGCTGTTTACGAGCTCCATTGCGTTAGCAAGACCGTGAGTCTCGCGCCTACCTTGCGGTATTGCGTCAGCAAGTCTCTCGTAAGCACGGTTGAAGTTATCCGGAGAAAGCCCCTCGATGCCCAGAACTCTGAGCAAGGGTTTATACTCCTGAATTATTACCCTGCTCTCGCTGACCTTATGAGGCACGCCAAGTATCTCAAGTATCCTCTTATCTTCAGAATTATTTACAATCAGAGCATCTGTGCAGATTTCGCCTGTGCACAACCAGGAAACGAGACTTTTCAAATCCTCTTTAGCAACGTCATGGAAAAAGTAAGTGTATCTGGGATGCAAAGGTATTTGCAGCTCTTCTGAAATTTTTATTGCCTCTTCTTGATCCGGAGTTTTAGTTAAAAATTCTTTGTAAGTGCTCCCTGAAGCCTGCTTCAGCTCCTGAATCCACCACTCCTCGACATAGCCGGAAGGCAGCAAGACGTGATTGTTCTCTAAAAAATCTCCATAGTTTATTAGAATGTCTCCGAGAAAGAGAATTTCCTTAACTTCGCTCTTTATCTTCTCAGCTTCCTCCACGCTCTCTACTCTAACCACATCGCCATTCAAGAGTTTAACTACCGGACCTTCTATAGAATCGCAAGGCGCAACTGCAGAGCCTTTCCCGGGTCTCTCTGTTTTGAGCTGGGTGCCAATCGCTATGAAATTATCAAGCAGCAGCATGGTAGTTGGGTTTAGCGCAGCAGCAGCATAGCCGCTGTTTCTGCTTCTGCCGTATCTAAGCCTGAAGCCGCCTTTCTCGGATGGATGCGCAAGCACTGGTCGACCTGCGATTAAATCTTTTATGTACTTGTAGTTGGGCTTAATTTCTATTTTGCTTTCTTCTGTTTTTACCCTTGTGGCAGCGAGCTCGCTCAACCATTCCCAGCCATCCAAATTGAATTTCCCAACATACTTCAAAATCTTTGGAGCTTTCTGCAAAACTCCTTCCGCAAGAACTAGAATTGCACCGCCACGGAGTTGATTTGTCTCTATTCTCTCTAAATCTCTATATCCGGAAACCTCAACCTTATCTGTTGACTCGCCGGTTATTTCTACAGGAATATTTCTTATGGCTTTTCTGACTTCCTGCGAGGAAGGGAGATACTGCAATCTCGCTGCCTGTGAATTGTATAAATCTACCTCCTCTACAAATCTCTCTACCTCCTCATTAGTAGGTTTATACTTATCCAGACCGAGGGCCCTCCGAATATAATCGCTGGTTAAAACAGCGATGGCTTGGTCAGAGCCGCCTGCACTCCTTATAGGACCGGCAAAATATACTGCAAGGTACTTCGTACCGTCATAATTTTTCTTAACCCTGACCTTAACTATCCCTTCTAGAGGAGCTGCAACTATGCCTTCAGTTAGTATAGCGAGAGAAGTTCTCAACGCCTGCTCTGAAGCTTCCTCTATCGAGGGAAAAGATTCGAAGCACCCTTCGACTATTTCTTTAGCTATCTCTATTGCTGCCTCTTCCTTTGGCTTCTCGCTCAGCTCTCTAATCCTTTTCGAAACCCCTCTCGGTCCAACTAAGCCTTCAACTCTCTCTGCTAAATCTTTCGTTAGGGGTATCTCTGGCTCTAATTTCGGGTCTAAACCTTTTTTTCTTGCCTCAATTGCAGTGGCATAAACTTCTTTCGCTTTATTTTCGAGACTTTGGAAATAGATTTCCATGGGTTCACCTGAATACCATCTTGGTCGTCGTTTGCTTCTGAAGGTCAACGACCGGAACTATAGCAGGAGTAGGAATCATATTCAATTTCCGCTGGAAGGACGTCTGCTGCTGGAATGTGCCTGAGTTTATTAGCGTTACGCCTCGATAATTGGTTACTCCTACAGTATGAACGTGCCCGAAGTGAAATATATCAGGCACTTCATCGATAAGCATATAATCATAAACTTCAGGTGCGAGCGGAACTTTATCTCCATAGATTGGCGTCAGATGACGCTTTTTAAGCAGAGTAAGCATTGCCTTGTCTGGCTGGGAATAGGACATGCCAGGTATGTTGGATACGACGTCGTCCAAACTTCTGCCGTGGTATGAGAGAACATCTACGCCATGCAGAGTAGCCCAGCAGGGATTGCCGACCATGTGCACCCTTGCATCGCTATATAAGCGCCCTGCAAATTCCTCGCTTATCGCAGGCTGGGGCTCCGCCTGTCTTGTAGCGTCGTGGTTTCCGGGCAGGATTATTATCTCGATGTGCTGCGGAACCATTGATAGAAATTCGGCAAACTTCTCGTACTGGGCATGAATGTCCTTTATTAAAAGCTCCCACTCCTGCTCAGGATAAATTCCAACTCCGTCCACGAGGTCTCCGCCCACTATCAAATATTTAACTCTCTCCGCAAGCTGCACCTGCTTTGCGCTGCCTATCTCTCCATTCAGCCACTTCAAAAATTTCAGGAATTCGCCTTCCAAGAATTTTGTGCTGCCCACATGAGTATCTGAGATTATCGCAAGGGCAAGAGGAACTTCGCTTTTATTTTGTTCTCTGTTGTTCGGTACGTCCGGAAAAAAAATCTCGCTGGCAATTACTATATCGCTGCTCTTTCCCAAGTTTCCCTCGATGCCTATAACTTCGTCTTTGACTATTTCCCTAGAAATCTCAAGTAGCTCACGATTCGAATTCAAAATTAAAACCGGAATTACTCCTGTGGGGTCTTCTATCTCCAAAATAACATGCCCCTTCTGGCTCTTCCTTACCCCGCTGACCATTCCGATTACCTGAACGCTGCCTCTAAAGGATGCATTTTTAATCCACTCTATCGTAGCTGCATCTCTCAAGTGATTTCTGCTTCGAAGAATCTTGGCTAATCTTTCGTATCTGTCGTTGAAATATTCCACAAAACCTTCAATGTTGCCGTTTGAAAAAGATTTTTTAGTTATATCCTTTTTGAGTTTTATTTCTGCCTCATACTCCTCTGCAAGAAAGCGCTTCCTTGGTCTTTCGACAACAATTTGCGGTGCAATGGGCTCAGCAATCGACTTACGCAATTGCAAGAACTCAAGAAAATCTGGAGTAATTACCTCTGGTTTTTTCTCAGCCTTTTGGGTTTCTGAAATTATCCTGTCGACGAGCGCATTGACATTCTCATTTTTTTTCAATTCCTGAAGTGCAAGGGGGTGTATGTTTATGTTGCTCTTTAGGAATTTGCTCAAAATTTCAAGGTCTTCCATAAAAATTCCTTATGCTAACTGGCGTTGCGGAAGCTTGTATGTAGCTAAATTTTTAAGCCTTATGTCGTCCTCTAAAACCAATCTTATTCCAACTGGAGGAACTTCCAATTTTATTTCTTTTGTTCTTCCATAGCGGCCTTTGCTCACAACGCTTGAGTTGAGTATGCCCAGCATATCGAGCTCAGAAATTAAATCCGAAACTCTTCTCTGGGTTAGAACATCTAGAGAGAGCTGCTTGCACAGGCGCTTGTAAACGTCATAGACTTCTCCGGTAGTTATTACTCGCCCTCCCATTTCCTCCAGAAGTATTACAGAATACAAGAGAAGCTTCGACTGCGTTGGAAGAGTTCTCACCGCCTCGACTATGTTGTCTGCCTCGATTTTTTCATTCGCCTTTCTGATGTGTGTATCTGTGATCATTTCTGCATTTTCCCTTTCAGCAACTTCTCCGGAAACTCTGAGCAAGTCGAGCGCTCTTCTCGCATCTCCATGCTCCCTCGCAGCCAAGGCAGCGCATAGAGGAATTAAAAATTCGCCAACGACGCCTGGTTTAAACGCAAGCTCTGCTCTCTGCCTTAGAATATCTTCTAACTGCCTTGCGTTGTAAGGAGAAAAAACTATCTCCTCTTCGCCAAGAGAACTCCGAATTCTGGAGTCTAAGTAATTTGTGAATTTCAAATCATTTGATATTCCTATTATGCTGACTCTGGCATTTTTCAGCTCGGAATTCATCCTAGTTAGATTGTATATTATTTCGTCGCCCCCCTTTTCAACGAGCTTGTCTATCTCGTCTAAAAGTATTATTATGCACTGCTTCTTTGCGTCCACTGCTTCCTTAAAAGAGGCGTAAACTTTGTCCGTGGGCCAGCCAGTGAAAGGTACATTCTCGCCGAACTCTTTTGCAAGGTTTGCCAGCACTCTGTACTTCGTGTCGGTGACCCCGCAGTTGAGATAAATTGCAGAAACAGGCACTCCCAATTTATTTCCTGTTTCAGTTAGCTCCTTGCAGATAAATCTTGAGACAATTGTCTTTCCTGTGCCGCTCTTTCCGTATATTAAAATGTTAGACGGAGTCTCAAACCTCAAAGCAGGTGCCAAAATAGAAGCAAGTTGTTTGATTTCTGCTTCTCTGTGAGGCAGCTCAGTTGGGGTGTAGGAGTGCCTCAGAGCTTCTTTATTCTTAAACAGTGGCTCCTTTGTAAGAAGTGAGTCAAAAATCCCGCTGAATGAACTCTTTAAATCCATGTTCTCCCGCCATTCTTCCTCTTAACCTACTCTTCCTCTGGAAAAAATTCCATCGGAAATCTATGACCTTCAAGTGGAAATGAAGGTAATCTTGTAATTGATGAAATAATAGTTGAATTCTCTATATATATAATTTTTGAATACCACAGCAATGCTTCCCATGGAACGATATTATTCATAATAATGATATGTCCCGAAATTTTGTCTTTTTTTATTATAATTCGTGATAAATTTTAAAACATTTGACAGACGGGGCATGCTTTCTTATGGAGAACTCTAATTTTAATTATTTAAACCCCTTTATTTCTTATGGAGATTTTTAGTTTATTGATGATATATTAAATACAAATTATTATAATAAACTTATTTTTAAAAATAAAACAAAAATATGAAATTCAAAAAAAATAAAGTAAAAATCAATTTCAAATTATTAAAATAAGCAAAATTTGTTAATATTTTAATTTCAAAAAATATAAATATTACGAGTTGGTTTGTAAAACATTATTATAAAAACGTAAAACTTTTTATGACTTCCAGTCGAAATATAGGGGTCCCATCTAATATTCTAATTTGTCTAGATATAGCTTGCATTCATTAAGTTTTTCTTGTACGGAAGTTAGAGGTTCAGTGCTGTTTTTCTCGTAAAAAAATCTATATAATTCGTGATATCTTAAAGATAAATTAAAGTAGTGCATTTCAAGTTTTTTTTGAGTGTTGTATTTTTTAAGTATACTTTCCTTTAAGCGCTCAGCTTCTTCTAATAATTCCTCAGAAATTCTTTTTGAGAGTAAATTCCAGTTTATTATAGACAGGTCTCTCGTTGGAAATTCACTCGTTATCAATTCTTTTATTTCAAAATTTTCCTCTGCCTCAGAATTCGGTCCAGAGATAAACCCTTCACAGGACAGCGAATTTTCATCTGGTAGAATTCTAAACAACGCTCTTTCCTCTTCTAACTCTTGAATATTACCTTTTAACGTTTTCTTCTGCACGCTCTTAAAGTTGTTAAGAATGAGAGCAATCTCCTCTAAGGAAGCAAATCCCAATTCTTTGACTATTGTCAAAATTTTACCTTTCATAATTTTATAGTCTCTAATTCACTGGCAACACTCCAAATCAAACTTCTGGCGTGGATAGGGAGATTTCTGTCATTGCTTATTTCTTCTAAAATATATAGAGCAGAGCTGACTCTAACGTTTAAGTCCTCTTTTTCATTCAATAAAATATTTTTGGCTTCCTCAGCAGACCTTCTAATATTTCTCGGCACAGTGGTGTCTCCTATAACTTGGCTTAGTACTGCGGTTATCTGCTTGAGCCTTTTTCCTTCTTTCATGCTACACCTCTATAATAAGTGCACATCGTAAAACTTTTTAATAGAAAGATTTTTTAGTAAATGCTGCTATCTTTAATTAAGATGGAAAAAAATAAAGAAAAAGCCTTGAGGGACATGGCTGAGCTTCTTCTCTCGAAGGCGACAATGCTGCAGTATCACTGCGATAAGTGTAAGTCTCCACTTTTCGAGAAAGAGGGCAAGATAATTTGTCCGACCTGCGGTATAATGCAGGAGAAGGAGATAAAAAAAGAAGCAGAGAAATTTATCGAAGGACTAAACGAGATGAAGGGAAAGAAAGTCTGCGTTAAGACCCGGAGCGATATATATCGAGGCACTTGCAAAGACGTCGAGAAGGATTTTTCTTTCCTGCTCAAGGACGTGGAAAGGCTCAGCGTTTATGGAGGTACTTCTGAGGAATGGAAATACGTTTCAGAATTAATGCTCATTCATGGCAATTGCATTGAGGCAGTCTGGCTTGAAAAGAAGTAAATTATATATATACAAAAAATGTACGCAGAGCAAAGGAAGTGATATTTTGAAAATAGCAGATTTAAGAAAAGGTCAGGGAAAGGTAAACGTGGAAGTCGAAGTCGTAAGCGTAGGCGAAATAAGAGAATTCCAGAAGTTCGGCAGGCAAGGAAAAGTAGCTACTGCAGTTGTCAAGGACGACTCCGGAGAGATAAATCTAACCCTGTGGAACGAGGACATAGACAAAGTAAGCGCAGGCTCGAAGATTAAAATAGAAAACGGCTACATTAGCGAATTCCAGGGAGAGCCGCAGCTAACTGCTGGAAAATTCGGGAAGCTTATAGTTCTTTAAATTCAACTTTCCCCTCCAGCAAGTCTTTCAAAATTTTTGAAACTTCTTTTACTTTTATTCTCTTTTGTTCTGTGGAGTCTCTTTCTCTTATTGTTGCCGTACCGTCTTTTAATCCATCGAAGTCTACAGTTATCGCATAGGGAACGCCTATTTCGTCGACTCTTGCATAACGTCTGCCGATCGAATCTGCCTCGTCGTATATGCAGAAGAAGTTATAGCTTTTCAAATCTTCGTAAATTTCCAGCGCAGGCATCGTCAGCTCTTCCTTCGCAACGAGAGGAAAAACCGCTGTCTCGATTGGCGCAACAGAATTTTTCAGACTCAAAATTTTTCTCTCACCATTCTCTTTATATGCAGATTCCAGCACGCAGTATATTATTCTGTCTATACCATAAGACGGTTCTATCACGTGCGGTATAATTTTTTCTCCGGTAAGCCTCTCTTTAACCTTTTTTGTTGATAGGTAATTCTTGTCGAGTCTAATATTTTCTCCATCGATTTTTAAATCAATATAGCCTTTTTTTTCAAAAAAGGTTATCTCTTTTTCTCCAAGATTTTTAATCGCATTTAGAATTTTTCCTGTTTTTTCCTTAAATTTCGAGCCAACTTTTGCCAGGTTAGCCTCCAATACCGTTTTTTCTATGACTTGAGGTTTTTCAAACTGCAGGAATGCACTCAAATCAGCACCGCTGTGCTTTATATGCGCCTTTAAATCGTAGTCAGTTCTGTCAGCGATGCCCACGACTTCGATGTAGCCGAAGCGTTCAGTGAGCGCTTCTGCATCCCAGCAGTCTGCGGCATAGTGCGCCATCTCAGTCCTCATGTGCTGTCTGAATCTGAGCTTTTCTCTTGGAATTCCGACCTCTTCAAGAAACTTTTTCACGAGTATGAGATGATACGCAAGAAGTTCGTGCATTATTATTTTTTTTCTGACGGCATCTCTTGCATGGAGCGTTATTTCCCTGCCATCGCCTGGCACCAAGCGCAGCTCTTCATTCACGTACTTCCTAAAATCTTTGTGCGTCTTTTCTTTTGGATTCACAAAAATTTCCACTTCAGCCTGGCTGAATTCTCGAAGCCTTATTACTCCCTGTCTCGGAGAGATTTCATTGCGATATACCCTACCAAGCTGAGCAACTCCGAAGGGTAGCTTCTTCCTGTAGAACCCGTAAAGACGATTGAAAAGCATGAACATCGCCTGCGCAGTCTCAGGCCTGAGATAGCCCACTTTTTTGCTTCCCGGTCCAATGTGTGTTTTAAACATTAGGTTAAAGCTCCAGACCTCGCTGAGCTCTCCCCCGCAGCTCGGGCAGTGTACGTTATTCTTCTTTATCAATTCCTCAAGTTCTTTATAAGAAAGCCCGTCTGCCTTGATACCGAGCGCTTCTTTAATTAAGTCAGTAGCTTTATACACTTCCTTGCACTTCCTGCACTCCACCATAGGGTCCACGAAACTGCTGACGTGTCCAGAAGCGATAAAAACTTCCTCAGGAGCCACAGCAGGAGAAGAAATTTCCAAAAAGCCCTCCCGAATGCAGTAGTATTCCCGCCATTTATCTTCCAGCTTCTTTTTCAAAGTAGCGCCGAGAGGACCAAAATCGTAGAAGCCGCTTGCCCCGCCGTAAATTTCAAAGCTCGGCCAGAGGAAGCCCCGGCGCAACGCCAAATCTATGACTTTTTCGTGGGTGTCCATTTTACTGCTCAAGATTCGCACCTCTTTTGCTTTTTTGTTTATCTAATTTGGTCCATAAATATTTCTGCCAAGGTTACAATCAAATGATTTGCCATGAATAAAAAACTTTACATGGTGGATATTACGGCTGTAGTTGAAAGCTATACCAAAGACATAGATGTCCAATATTTTACAACTGAGGGCAAGAAATTAAAAACGAAGGATATCGCATGGTATCGCGTAGAAAGATTAGAGGAATAATACGGTGAAAACTCTAGAAGAATTACCAGAGGATTTAACTGAATTGACAGGAGAGTTTATCTCACCAGATTTATTAGTGGCACTTATAGATACAGGAAAACTAAATCGGAGTGGTTTGAACACATTGTAGATGCGATGTACGGATATATTGTGGTTTTGAAATGTAGGAAAGCTTCTATGGAATGGAAAATAATTATCAACTCTCTCCCCGGAGAGCCGATGGTCGAGCACGTAGAGGTTAGAGAATTGAAGAAAACACGATTAAGGATTTTCATGCTCTAAAATGTTTGCCAATCTTTTCAGCCTTTCGGCGATAATTTTAGGACGAGCTGTGAGAATATACCCACCTTGCTTTGCTTTTGTTATGGCGCTTAGAGGGGACATAGATAAAAATGCTAACGCATTTTCTATATCCGATTCGCTGTATTTTTGATTTAGAATCCAATACAAATCCCTCGCATTTAACATGGGCCTCGAAGCTTGATGCTGTTGAATTGCTGTTATGAGAGAAAAGATTAGTTGGCTTTGATTTTCATAAGTCTCAGATTTTTCAAATAACGTTTTCAACATATTTAGAGTTAAAATGCCTTTTATCTCGAAAATAGACTTAAGGTCTAAAAGAGAGAACGGAGTTTTTTCATGTCGCTTTAAAATCTCAATAAGCGTTGCTGTTTCTATGAGGGTTACTTTTTCTTCATCGGCATTTCTTAAAAGGTCGCCACTTGCAAAGGTAGGGCCGACTATTGCGCAAAGTTCTGTGCTATGTTTTTCTCTGTGTTTCTTCAAAGCTTTCCACTTTATTTGACTATCAGTTATTTTGCCTTTCTGACTGGTTTTTCCATCGATTATCACCTTGTAAGCTTCATCTCCAATAGGCGCTTTAATTAGAACATCCGTATCATCCGCTCCTCCTATGAGTTTTGTTTCAAATCCAAGAGCATCGAAGGATTCGCTTAATAACTTTTCAAAATTTTTAGGATTGCTGCTTTCCCTTTCGGCCTTCAACAAGTTCTCACATAATTCAAACACTGTTTGATCTTCTTTTAATTTTTCTTCTTTTGGTAACTCGGGCAACTGATACGGCTTTGCAAGGAATTCGTAAGCGTTCAAGAAAACTTTTCCGTCAAACTTTATTGTGCCCCAATTTATTTTAAATGTTGGTGGTTTGATGTTCACAAACCAGCGCCGACCATCTGTAATTTTTGCTTTTTTTATTACGTCGTTTAAATAAGATGAGGGAATGATTATATTTTTATCCAAATTATCCCCACATCTAAAAACTACGCAAAAATCACCATATTTTTGCGCTAATTCTCTATACTTTTTTATCATTACGTCTGCCCAAAATTTAGAAGCCTTTCGGATATAATGGTGCTGTTCGAACTCTGGATTTTCTTCAAGAAGCTTATCTAGGGTTTTTTCCATATTATTTGAAAGGTGTATTTACTGGTCCTTAAAGATTTCGGACCTCTAGAAATCTTCATATCCCTCCAAAGCTCAGATACGAATATGTTATACTGTTTAAAAAAGTATAATATTCACTCCAGCCTCTTAATCGCATGCCACCCGAACTGGGTTTTAACGGCATCAGAGACCTGCCCCTTCTGCAGGGTGAAGGCAGCTCTTTCAAATTCTTTTACCATTTTGCCTCTTCCAAAAGTTCCCAGGTCTCCGCCTCTTTTTCCAGACGGGCAGAGCGACTTTTCCTGCGCTAATTTAGAAAAACTTGCTCCTTTCTTGAGCTCTTCGAGAACAGCCTTAATTTCCTGCTCGGTCTTTACCAGAATATGAGCGCAGTGCACCCTATCTGCCATGCCTTCACCCAATTGCCTTGAGAAGGTCTACATCTCGAATCATTCCAATCATGTTTCCTTCCGCATCTATTATCGGCACCTGCTCTACCTTCATCTTTGCCATTTTTTTTGCGCACTCGCTTACTGGCGTTTTTTTGGTTGCGGTAACTACGTTTCTTACCATGACATCCCTAACCGCCATTTCAGGAAGCTCCAGCCTCTTTTTTGTTATGTATATAACGTTCTTGCTGTCCCAGCTCCACCTGTCCCCTTCGCTCCCTGGAGACATCTCGGATTTAAGTGTGGATTCGGTTACTTGTGCTACTTTCAGCAGGTCAGTATCTGCTACCACGCCGCAGAGCTTCCCCTCAGAATTCAGCACAGGCAGCGCTCTGGCGCCAGAGAGCCTCATCAATTCGTAAGCCACTTTCAGGGGAGTGCCTTCCCAGATTGCAGTTATATTCTCACTCGTGTACTTTTCAATGGCTTCCTCTGTCTGCACTCTTGAGACCGCTCTCCAGATTATGTCGCTCACAGTCACTATTCCGAGCAGTTCGCTGTTCTTCACCACTGGCAGTCTTCTGAATCCTTTCTCCAAAAATATCTTCGCAGCCTCTTTTATGTCAGTTTCGGGTGTAACCGCAACCACGTCCCTCGTCATCAGCAATGCAAGCTGGGTTTCTTCAGGGCGTCTAGAGAAGTCGTTCCTCGTAACGATTCCTATGAGTTCCTTTGTTCCTCTTTTAACTACTGGCACCCCAGATAAGTTTTTCTTTATTACCAAATCCAGGGCCTCTGCTGTACTACCCGGAACCTCTGCATATACAACGTCTCCTGTCATAATCTCCTTGATTTTCATATCTTGCCTCCAAAACAAGTTACTTGCGTATCACCAGCACTGGACATGGAGAAGTCCTAACAACTTTTTCTGTCACGCTTCCAAGAAGGAAGCGGTCCAGTCCTCGCCTACCTGCAGTTCCCATAACTATTAAGTCAATGCCCTCGTCCTTTGCAAATTTCGTAATATCCTCAGAAGGAACCCCTTCTCTAAGCAGCACTTCATATTTTACCTTCATTGAGGAAGCCATATTTTCCACAACTTTTAAAGCCTTCTTTCCTTCCTCCTCGAGCAATCCCCGCATGCTCTCCCATATAGCCTCTGTGGGAATGCCAGCAAATGCTGAGATGTCTATTACGTAGAGCCCGTAAATTTTTGAATTTAAAGCTTGCGCTAGCTTAACTCCTTGCTCTGCAGCATATTCCGCAGTCTTCGAGCCGTCCGTGGGTATTAATATCCTCTTATACATAAGTTCCCCTTAACAACGCTTCTAATATCGCTTGCCTCGTACCTATGTACTATAGCTAGTATGGGGTCGTATAAGTATTTTCTGTTCCTTAGTATAATAAAGTTAGCCTCGTTTCCTTCCTCAATAGCATTGCTTTTTAATCCGAGAATCTTCCTTCCATTCAGCGTAGCGGCTGCTAGGATTTTTCTCGCGTCGAATTTATAATCTCTATCCAATCCTCTTGCAACTTTAAAGGCAAATTCCATTTCCCTGAACATATTCAGCGAGTTAACCATAACATTGTCTGTGCCAAAAGCAACTGAAGTATTCTCGAAAATTTCTTTTACTCTCGGTATTCCTACTCCAAGCATCGCATTCGCTCTGGGGCAGAGCACGACAGGAATTTTTGAATCAAAAATTTTTCGCAAACTTTCTTCGCCTGCATTCGTTATGTGCACAAGAAAGTCAGGCTTGAATTTTAGTGCTCCCTCAACGTCGTCGCTAACTTCTGCTGCATGTAATGCCAGCAGTTTTCTGCTTTTTTTTGCTGCCTTAGATATCTTTTTCAATTCTTCAGGAGAGTAATCCGCCACGCTGCTTATTCCAATACCGTCGCAGTTCTTCAAAACCTTTTCTATATCATCGCCATCAGGTCTTCCGAGCACAACAGCATCTTGATTTTTCGGGAGTGTAAATTTTAGTTGTTTAATGCCTTTTATCCCGCCTTCCCTGAAATCGCAGAATGCAGTAGTTCCGAGGCTCAGCATTTCATTTAAAGAGCAGCGAATTCCTTTGCTAACTTCGCTCTCCCTTTTTAAAATCTCAAATTTTGCTCCGCCTCTGCCGACTCTCTTGCCTATGCGCTCGTAGGCAGCCGAGTCCTGGGCAATCGAATCTCCCAGGTGAACGTGAGCGTTGG
>JBDRDL010000022.1:0-24184 GCA_043820925.1 Methanobacteriota archaeon
GGAAGAAGAGGGCATATTTCAAGAACGGCAGCTTCATTGAAGTGCATACAGATTTAAAGCCTGGCAAGTATTCGATTTACTACCAGAGACCGGATGGAACGTACCTGCGCTGGGACAACTCGGCAAACAGAAAATTCCCGAGAATACCGCACGTGCACGAGGGGAAAATAAAGGTGGGTGACCGGGACAGGTATGCAGATACGCCATTCGATGTTAATAAAGTGGTAGAAAGGTTGAGGAGAGAGCATGGACGATAAGGAGAGAATCGAAGAGCTGAAAAAGAAGTGGAAAGTTAGCAGCTTTGAGGAATTCACGAAAAAGATAGAGAGCGGAAAGATAGACGTAGATATTACCGGAGACTTTGAATACGAGGACGACTGGCTCGAATGGGAATACCTAGAAGACAAGCTGAAGCAGAAGGTTAGAGTAAAAGCCTAGTTCCAGAGCTCGAAGAACTCCTCTCTGTATTTTCTGGTTTACTTAAACTTCTTTCCGACCCATCCTACAACTCGCTCAGCATCTCTGAGCATTTCCTGTACTTCATCCTGTTTTATTAGCCTGTCCTCGTATTCCGCGGCATTCTTCATAGAAATTACCCTTCTCGCCTGCTTCAACTTTGCCTCGATTTCTCCCCTATCAATAGGCAGGCTGTTCAGCAGCTCTATCGCTTGGAGGTGGTCTGCTCCTGGCTGCGCAGCTGCAGGAATCTTGCGCAAATCGCATCGCAGGCGCTTATAACTGCGTGCACGGATAAGACAGCAGAGGAATTCCAGCTGCCTTTTTCAGCCAGCAGCTTAGCTTCATCAAGGAACTCTCTAGCTTTATTCAGATAAATCTTATCTGAGCCTACTTTAGCAGGTTTCGTGGATAGCCCTCTCACCATTCAAATCCCTCACGCTTGAATATAACCTCGCCATTCCTGATTTCTTTAAAGACCGCTTTTCTGTGCAACTCTTTCAATTCCTTTTCCTGCTTTATCATTAAGGATACGGGATTGCCGAATTTGTTCTCTATTAGAAGGATTAAATCCTTCAGCTTTTCCTCCACCTTGGCACCAGCAGCAGAAACAATAAAAACGTCTATGTCGCTGTCCGCTCTCTCCCTAGCTTTGACGATGCTGCCGAATAACACAGCGAGCCGTATCTCTGGCAGGTCTCTGATTTTCTCCCTGATAACTCCTTTAAGCGCAGCTATGAGGGTTTTCTCTTCATCGAAAAGCCTGCCGATAGAGGAGTATGTTATGTGCTCTTTATTCAGCGAGTACAGGTTGACCTTGCCTATGCGCTTTCTATTGAGCAGGCCGTTCTCGAGCAGGGATTTGACATTTCTGTGCACGCTTGCCTGAGGTATTCCTGCTATCCTCTGGAGCTCGCTCTCAGAAAATTCCTTGTCCTGGTACGTAAAGAAAGCCCTGAGAAGCTTTACCTTCGTTTTCGTACCAAGTATTTCATCAAAGACATTGTGGAATTTCATAGCACCATATTTCCATTTTTGAATAAATTTATTCATTTTTGAATTTATAAACCTTTAGTTTAATTCGAAGAATTCCTCCTCGTATTTTCTTGCTAGTTCTTTTAAGTAAATAATCAATAGGTTTTCGTCATTTTTTGTATCCGCATGGAGCGACCAGTTGAAGCTGCCAGTAGCAACGATTTTTCCGTCTATGACAGCGAATTTATTGTGCATGAAGTCTTGGTTTTTGTCCAACCTCACGTCTATGCCTGCGTTTTTCAGGCGCTCGTATTCTGAGCCTTTGCCTACCTGAGATTTCTCCATTACTACTTTTACGTCGACTCCTCTGCTTTTGGCTCTAATCAAAGCGTCGGCAATTGAATCCAGGGTAAAGGAATAAATTGCAACGTAGACAGAAGTTTGAGCGCTGTCTATTGCTTTTATAATTTGGATAGAGCAGCTATCTTCAGGGCAGAAATAAACTTCATAAGCATTGGCTACTGGCTTGGCTTCATGAAAGGGATGCACCACACCGCCTGAGTAGAATCCTGCTGCAAAAATAATGCAGGCAAGAAAAATCTTGAGCTCCGGCTTCATGCCTCCCCTCCGCTTTTTATTTCGAGCAACTTTTCCCTCAACCGCTGGCTGAGCTCAGGGTCAAGGATTATCTGCTCGATTAAGTCGTCTATTACGGCATCATACTTCCTCACCTTCTCGTCCAGGGGCAAGCCGCAGCGCTTGCAGTAGAGCGTTTTGGGAAAGTTGACTTCCTTGCAGCGCGGGCATGGTACTGGCTTATCGTTGCTGTTGCTGCTGCCGTTTAATCCGAACTTTTTCCTGAAGTATTCGTCCACGTCCTTCGTAACTATCGCAGCGTATCTGTCAGGCTGGTTTGAATCAGTGCTCCAGCCTCTCTGCCTCTTCTGCACGCTTCTTGGCACGCCATCCAACTCGTCTCTGATTTGAGCGAAGTAGCGGAAGCCGTGAGGATGAATTCTTCGTGTTATCTTCGGCAGCCCGCTCTTCTCTGCTTTTCTGTTGTGGCGCCTTATTGTGCGGTATATCATGCGCCGGAGTGCGTCATAGAGTATAGGTCTCGGCTCATCTATCCTGCCGAGGTCTACCCAGAGCGGTGCTTCCTGGTCATGTTTGAAGGGATGTGCTTCAAGCCAGTCTCTTAGATACGAAGCGGAGGAAATCAGCCTGACAGGCTCGCCTTTCATGGTTTTGTCCTTCATGTAAAGCAGGGCGCCAAGCTCGTCAAATTCAACGTGCTTAACTTGCCTTGAGCCAAGCCCGCCGATTCTTGGCCCCACTTCCTCCCATACAGCGAAGAGGGCTTTGTCCCTTGCGTTTAGCGATGCCTCCCTCAAAAAGCGCATTTCTTCTTGCGTTGGTATTTCATCACGAGGCTTAATCTTGTCAGGATTTTTAATCTTTATTTTAGAAACCTCTTCAGGGTATTTAATCAGCGGCAGGATTTTTATGAGGTGCTCTGCGTTGGGATAATCTTTTGGATACCAGTGCTCCTCTCTGAGCCACTTAACAAATTTCCTGAGAGCTATTCTGTAGTCGTGCTGAGCCCACTCTCCTCTATCGGGATTGCTGTCTATCCCTGAAATAAGACGCTTCACATCTTCTGTCGCAATGTAGTCGAAGTCCTTGTTTAGCGTCTCTGCCAGAATTCTCAGGGTGCTCAAGTACTTTGCAACCCTTATTTTCTTCAGCTTCTTGCTTCCCCACCCAATTAAGCAGTCGCTAGCAAAGCCGAGAATCAGTTCTTTATTTCTCTGCGAAATGCCGCTTTCCTTTAATTTTCTCACCGCATTTTCATGCTTTTTCTTGGAATTGAAGATGTCTATTTCTGCCATGCTACCACCTCCGCCTTACTACATTTTGCATTTTACGGACACGAATGAAAAATAAATGTAAAGCCGATAAACCAGTCCCTGAGATAAAAGGCAAAGTTAATGTAAAGTTAAAATAAAAGTTAAAGTAAAAACAACAATGTTTTAAAATACGGCTTCGAACCAATTGTATAGAGTCTCCGGAGGGATTCGAACCCCCGACCGCCTGATTACTTGGGGGGCTCATGTCCAAGCTTTCAAGTAAGCGGAGGCGAAAGGACATTTCGTCCCCCGCTTGTATCCTGGCTTTGGACTTGAGCCTCCATACAAGTCAGGCGCTCTGACCAGCTGAGCTACAGAGGCACTATCGCAGATAGGACGGCGCTCTTCTTAAAAGAGAGTGTTATCATAGAAAAACTTTTTGAGATAGTCGTTTATATTCTAATCATGATTTGCGGAATAGACGAGGCTGGAAGAGGCTCGGTACTCGGCAATTTAGTGGTCGCAGGGGTTTTCTGCGGCGAGGACGAGGTCGAGCGCCTCGGAGAGATTGGAGTAAAAGATTCGAAGAAGCTTAGCAAGAGTGGGAGAGCTAAAATATACAAAAAACTTGTTTCTGAATTTGAGTATCTGGTTATTAAAATCTCTCCTTCTGAAGTGGACAAACGCAGAAAGCGCATAAGCCTGAACGAACTGGAGGGAGAGAAATTCGCAGAGATTATAAACGTCCTAAAACCTGAAAAAGCCTACATAGACTGCGCAGATGTTGTTCCTGCAAATTTTCGAAGCCATATAACGAAAAAGCTAAACTGCAAATGCGAGTTAATCATAGAGCACAGAGCAGATGTTGCATATCCCATCGTTTCCGCTGCTTCGATTATAGCGAAGGTGGAGAGGGACGAAGGAATAGAAAAGCTCGGAGAAGAGTACGGCGATATAGGAAGCGGATATCCCTCAGACCAAAAGACGATTGCATTCATAGAAAACTGGTATAGAAAAAATCGTTCCCTGCCGGGCTTCATGCGAAAAAGCTGGAAGACTGCATCAAGAATAAAAAACAGCAGGCTTTCTGAATTTTAATATTTCTGCTTCAACTGCTCTCCAATAGCTTTTTTCAGCTTTTCTATTTGCGGCGGGAAGCCGAAGTAATCAGCAAATTTCTGCGTCGTGGTGAGTAGCTTTGTCCTTCCTGCCGGCGCTGCGAAAATAAAACCCTTGTTCACGAGCTCTTTGACGTGTGCGTATGTGGAATAGCCACGAGATTTAACGACTTCTGCCTGAGTTACAGGCTGTTTTAAAGCGATTAGCGATAGAGTTTTTAAGACTTCCTGTGAGACGGCTGGCTTGACCAAGCCGAGCAGAGGGGTAGCAAAAATATCCTTCACCTGCATCAGGTAGCTGTCGCCGCCTATGCGCCGAATCTCCACTGCGCTCTCTCTGGACTCGTAGCTATTTTTCAGAAGCTCGACTGCATTCCTGATTTCTTCTTTAGCAGCTCCAGAAATCCTGCAGAGCTCTTCGATTGAAATCGGATCCATTGAAAGGAAAAGTGCTGCTTCGATGAGCTGCTCGATTTTCATTACCTCACCGTCACGAAAATCTCTCCGAACAGCTCCTTCTGCCAGAGAGTTACCTTCTGCTGGGAATCGAGGTAGAGCAGGCAGAGCAAAACCTCGACTATACTCCTCCTAGTTCTCTCGGTAAGCAGCTCTGAAAATTTTATTACCTCATGCACCTTTGCAAGGTTTTGAATTCTCTCCAGTACGTTTGCAATTTTTTCTTTTATGCTCTCCTCGTCTATTTGAATCACGAGCTTCTGCGGCTGCCTGACCTGCCTTGGAAAATTCTTTCTCAGCATTTCCTCGCTCAGAGCACGCTGCAGAGCCTCAACAAGCTCGAATAAAGTAACCTTTCTTTCAACCTGCCTCCTCATAGGCAGCTGAAGCATAGCTTCACTGGTTTCCTCGTAGTCAGCATAGCTGCCGATAAAAAAATCGTCGATAGTTGATTGCGGTTCCTCCCTAGGAACCAGGCTCTCGGACTTCATTCTGAGCAGGATTGCGGCGGTAAGGAGGGTTTTGCCTGAGAGGCGGAGATTTATGGTAGCCATCTCCCTGACTTTCTGGAGAAATCTGTTCGCAATCTCGGCTATATCGATCTGCCAGAGGTCCATCTCCTCGCTTATTACCAAATCCACCAGCATTTCAATAGGATGCATTTCGAACACTCTCCAACTCCACTCCGAGTATCTTGCTGACTCCGTCTTCGTTAGATATTCCGAAAAGCTGGTCAGCAGATGCCATGAGGCTGTCTCTCAGGGAAACCACTATGAACTGCGCCTCCTTCGAAGAATCCTTTACCAAATCAGATGCTTTCTTCACGTTTTCGTCGTCCAAAAACATGTCTATTTCGTCGAGAACATAGAACGGTGCAGGCTGGTAGCGCTGGATTGCAAAAATAAAAGAAAGCGCTGTCAGCGTTTTCTCTCCTCCTGACATGAGTTCTATGTACTGCGGATTCCTGCCTTCTGGCTTTGCTTGAATTTGCAGACCTCCTTCGAGAGAATTTACCTCGTCGAGCAGCAGTTCAGCGCTGCCGCCGTTTGAGAGCTGGGAAAATATTCTCCTGAAATTCGCTGCCACGTTCTCGAATACTTCCATGAACACTGCTTTCTTTCTGTGCTCGATTTCCTCCATCAGCTTTAGGATTGCATTTTTCTCTTCCTGCAGCTTTTGAACACGAGTAGCGAAGCTACCGAACTTCTCCTTAACTGCCTCAAAATCCTCGATTGCGCGCATGTTTATCGGCTCTAGCGAAGCCATTTCTGCTTCCATCTTGGCTATCTCGCCTTCTAGGTCAGCTGTATCTATAGGCTCTGCGATATCAAATTTTAAGTCAGAATAGCTAACGAGTGCCTTGTTGATTTCCTCGAGCTTAGCTTCAAGCCTGGCTTTCTCTATCTTGGAGTGCTCGGTCTTCCTGCTTATCTCGGTTAATTCTTCTCTCAGCGAGTCGTTTTTCCTGCCGATTTTTTCTATGCCCTTTACGAAAAATTCTCTCCTGGCTTTTGACCTATCTATCTCGGTTACTATTGCGCTTTCCTTCTCTTTCAGCTGGGAAAATGCGGCTTCCAATTCTTTCTTCTTTTCCTCGATTGCATTTATTTGAGCTTCGAGCCTTTTCTTGGCAGAAGTTATTTCTTTCAGCTCGGCCTGCAGCTCAGAAATTTTTGGAGCCAGAATATCGCTTATCTTCGAATCGTTGAGGCTGCGCTGATTTTTCTTGCTCTCCCTCTCTTTTTCAAGCTCAAAAATTTGCAACTCCAGATTTTTTATGTTCTTGAGAACTTTCTCAACCTCAGAAGTCTGCAGCTCGGTTTCGATTGAATTCTTCTCTTCACCGAGTTTTGATACTGCGCCAGACAAAGCCTTGATTTCTTCTTCATTCTCCTTCATTTTCTTTGAAATCTCTTTCAGCTCTGAAGATATCTGAGATGCTAGAACTTCCCTTTCCGCAACTAATTTTCTCAGCTCCTCTATGTTTTCACTGCAGGTTCTGAGCCTTTCAGACAGGACTTCCTTTTCTCTGGCGCTATCCACTTCTTTTGAAGCCAGATTTTCAAGCGCTGTTCTAACTTCTTCCTCTTTTTTCAGCAGCACCTCTCTCTCTTTCTCAAGTTTTTTCAGCTCGCTTTCTAAAGCCTCTATCTCCTTCCTAGAGGCATCGACTTCTTCAAAGCTCAGCTCGCTCGGCTTGTAAAAACCGCCGCTCATGCTTCCAGATTTTTCTACCACATCGCCGTCGAGAGTGACCATTCTCGCCTCTCCTATTGCGCTTCTTGCGAAGGCAAGGTCTTTGACAACGAGGGTATCTCTGAAAACGTAAGCAAATGCTTTCTTGAACTTCTCATCGAAATCAACAAGCTCCAAAGCAAAGCCGTAAGTTTTACTGGCTATTTTTTTAGCGTTAGCGTCTGGCTGCGCAACCTGCAGCTTGTTTAAAGGAAGAAAAGTCGCCCTGCCTATGCGCTTCTCCTTCAGGTAATTTATGCACTTCTCTGCGGTTGCGTCTGTATCTACCACAATGAACTGCAAGCCTCTACCTGCGGCAGCTTCCAAAGCTTTTGAAAATTTAGGATTCACTCTGCCCAGCTGCGCCAGCGTGCCGTAGATTCCATCACTGCTCTCTTTAAGCTTTAAAACAGCTTCGATTGCCTCGTTGAAAAAAGTTTTTTTGATTTGCTCCAGGGCACCGAACTTAGCACGCAGCCCGGCGAGCTCTTCGATTTTGAATTGAATTACCGCATTGCTCTTCTGGATTTTCTTTCTGAGTTCTACGCTTTCGTCAATTAATGCGCTCTTCTGCGAGAGAGCTTTTTCTAAACTCGCATCCAGATTATTTCTTTCATCAGAAGCGACTTTCTTTAATTTGTTCAGCTCGTCCAGCTTTGCTTTTTTCTCAGTAATTTCCCTGCTCAGCTCTTGATATATTCTGCTCTTCTCTGCTTTCCTCTCGTTTAGAAGAGCGTTCTCTCTCTCCACCTCAAGCAGCTTGCTTCTCTCTTCCTCGAATTTAGCTCTCGCGTTTGTGAGCTTTTCTCTTTTATCCAGTGCGACCTTGTCTTCCTTGGATATCCTCTCGTACTCTTTATCTACCTCGACCTTTAGCTGCGAGATTTTATTTTCAGCGCTATGTTGCGCTTTTTCCAGAACTTCGTTGCTTGCCTCGTAATTTTTGATTTCCTCAGAAACCGCAGCAATGCCAGAGCTGCACTTGGAGTATCTCCCCTCCAGCTGCGCTATCTCAGCCTTTGCGGCATTGAGCTTTTCTTCATGATAAGTGAGTTCGTTCTTGAGCTTTTCGAGTTCTCTGAATATCTCGAACTGCTCTGTTTCTTCCTTGAGTATTATATCTGTGTTGAGCTTTTCAAGTTCTTTCTTTTTGACTTCTAATTTTAAAAGCAGAATGTTTAGATATCTGTCTATTTTTTTTGCCCTCTCCTCCTCTTCCTGAATCGCTCCGTTCAATTTTTCTATGCCTGCGCTGATTTCCAGGCGGCTCGAGTAGAGAACAATGCCCTTGTTTCTTCTTATTTCTCTCTTTAGAAACTCGTGCCTGAGAGCGTCGTTCTTCTCCTTCTCAAGCTTTTGTAACTGCTCCTTAACCTCGTTGAGAACCGCCTCTACCTTGGATACATTCTCAGAAACCTTTTCGAGCTCTCGCAATGCCTTTCTCTTTTTTTCGTCGTACTCTGCAATGCCTGCAATCTCGTCTATTACTCCCCGCCTCTCTACCGGATTCATCTCCACTATTCGAGTAACGTCGCCCTGCAAAACTATGTTGTGCCCGTCGGGCTGGATTTTTGCTGCCGATAGAACATCTAAGATTTCTGTCCTGCTGGTTCTCTTTCCATTGAGCCTGTACACGCTGTTGCCAGAGGCGTCTATACTGCGGGTTATTTTAATCTCCTTTGAGTCGATGGGTATCTCCCTGCCGGAGTTGTCCAGGTAAAGTGAAACTTCTGCCTCGGAGGCTGGCTTTTCCTTCTTGCCTCCATTGAAGATTAAATCAGAAAATCGCTCTGCCCTCAAGCTCTTCGCAGAGCTTCGACCGAGGACAAAACAAATAGCGTCCACGATGTTGCTCTTGCCGCTCCCGTTCGGACCCACAATTGCTGTGAAGCCCTGGGGTATTGGAATTGAAATTCTTTTGAAGGATTTGAAATTTTTGAGGCTTATCCTTGAGATGTGTATCATGGCTTTTCCCTCCTGAGCAAGTGCAGAGCAAGAGCTATGGCAAGACCTGCAACCGCTCCTTTTGCAAGTGAAGTCCGCTCCATCTCTTTAAGCGTCCTGTCAACATTGAATTCCTTGCCTAATTTATCCTCAATGCTTTTCGTACCAAGCTTTATTAGGTACTCATGCAGCATTAAAAGTAGCTCGTACTCCTTAGGGGTAACCTGAATAGTTTTATAGGCAGACATTACTATCAGCTACTATTGATAGTAACTAATTACTATATAAAACTTGCGATTACTGGAGGTTGTTAAAAAAAGTTACGATTTGAGAATCTTAACGAACTCTCTTGCCGTGATTATTTTTGTACCTTTTTTCCTCCCAAGACCATTCTAAAAGCTTCTCTTGGGTAACGCTCAGAGATAAAAGCGGAGATAAGCACGTTTGTATCGTAGACGGCTTTGAGCATTACTTTGCCCTCTTCTCCTCTCTGTACTTCCTTATCTCTTCTTCAATATCTTTTTCAGTAATTCCTCTCTCCCTGGCCATCGTCGTTGCAATTTCAGCAATTTCCTCGAATTCCTTTCTCAACGAGGGCAGCTCGACCTTCTTGAAAATTACATAATCCTTCTTGCCGTACGCTATGAATTTGTCCTGCGGGGATAAACCGAGCTTCTCTCGAAGCGATTTCGGAACAACTATTTGCCCTTTTTTAGACATCCTCACAAATTCCATAGTTATCACCGTTAGACTATGGAGTTAATCTCTTTCTATCCCTTGGAAATAGCACCGCCTCCCTAATATTCTGCAGGTCGAGCAGCTGCATTAAAAATCTCTCTATACCTAACCCAAAGCCCCCGTGCGGCGGCATGCCGTATTTGAAGGATTCGAGGTAGGCGGTAAAATTTTCTGGTTTAAGTCCCTTGGCTTTGATTCGCTTAACAAGGCTCTCGTAATCGTGCACCCTCTGCGAACCCGAGACAACTTCTCTGCCTTTATACTCGAGGTCGAAAGAATTTGAGTGCTTTGAATCCTTGTCTGGCATTGTGTAGAAAGGCTTTATTTTTAAAGGATATTTAGTTATGAAGTAGAGTTCAATGCCTTTTTTCCTCATGATTTCTCCGACTTTTTTTTCTGTTTCTGTGGTTAAGTCTTCGCCAAATGGAACTTTTATTCCCTCGCCCTCAAGCATCTTCAGCGCCTCGTCGTACCTTATCCTTGGAAAGGGCAATTTTGGCTCTGCGATGTCCTTTCCCAATATCTCGAGCTGGCGCCTGCATTTCTCTCTCGCAGCGCTTATCATGCTAGCTGCAAGATTTTCAATAACATGCATCACGTTCTCCTCGCTGTCTATAAAAGCGAGCTCGCAGTCTATGGCTGTTATCTCGTTCAGATGCCAAACTGTGTTGTGCTCCTCTGCCCTGAAGTAAGTCGCAATCTCATAGACCCTGTCAAAGCCTGCCGCCATGAGCATCTGCTTGTAGAGCTGGGGCGACTGCGCAAGGAAGGCCTCTCTCTCAAAGTAAGCTACCGGAAAAAGCTCGGTGCCCCCCTCAGAGGAAGTCGAGATTATTCTCGGTGTCTGTATTTCTATGAAGCCTGCGCTTCTAAGGTATTCACGTCCGGCCTGCAGAATCTCGTCCCTTATCTTGAAAATCGCACTTATCTCGACCCTGCGCAAATCCATTACCCTCGCATCGAGGCGGGTATCTATGTTTGCGCCCACCTTGCCTGTAGGGTCGAGGGGCAGTGGAGCTGCAGCGATGCCCAGAATCTCTATCTTTCCAGGTATCACTTCATAGCCGTTGGGTGCTTTTTCCTCTGCTTTTACTTTTCCGGTTACAGAAATAACACTCTCTTTGCTTATTTTTCTACTCGTCTCGAAAACTTCCCTGGATACGAACTTCTTGGGCAGGGTAACCTGAACCAAACCTGCCCTATCCCTGAGAAGAATGAACCTCAAGCCGCCCAGGTCTCTAATCTCATGCGCCCAGCCTGCGACGGTAACTGTGCTGCCGTCATTCTCAGGAGTTATCTCATTAGAGTACTTGCGCATGCTATAACCTCATTCAAATTTATCTTTATTGCGGAGTGAAGAGTTTCGAACCCGCTCATTCTTTCTCCGCTCTCTCAATCATGCCTCTTATTTTCTTCTTTAACTCAGGAATATCCTTCCCAACCGTATCCCAGACGGCATCCAAGTCAATGCCAAAGTAATCATGTATCAGTTTATCCCTCATTCCTGCCATTTTCCTCCAAGGTATATCTGGATATCTCTCTTTAAATTCAGTTGATAACTTCTTAGTAGCCTCGCCTATTATCTCAATTTCTCTCACTACACCTGCTTGAACCAGATTATTGTTCATAAAATCCTTGTATTCTACTCTTTTTGTGTATTCTTCAGTTCGGTTCATTGCATCTAAAATATGTCTCAAATATACAAGATTGTCTTTCTTCATTCGTAAATCACCATCATTTCTTTTTTAATTCTATCAATTAAATAGGGACTTATGGACTTCTCAGTTAACAAATCAACTTTAACGCCCAAAACATCGGATAATTCCTGTTCTATTCCTACAATGTCAAGAAGGCTTTTTCTCTCCAAAAATTCTACGATAATATCTATATCGCTTCCCGGTCTTTCTTCTCCTCTTACGTAAGAACCAAAGACAGCTATTTTTCTCGCTCCTTGATTCTTAAGCACTTGAGCAATCTTTTTAAAGATTTCTTCTTTATCCATTATCTTTCCACCTCATCAGAGCGGGTTCAGAATTTCATATAACGTCTTGCGGACATACGAAGTTCGGCTTTGCCGAATTTTGGCGGAGCGAAGCGGAGCCGTATGTCCGCTGTTATACGCCGTGCCGTACCATATTTTCATAATTATTCTTCCTCCGATATCTTTGAGATTCTATCAAATTCTTCTCTTAGCTTTTTATACGCTTCATCTAATTCTTCTGCTTTACCTTCCAAATTTTTAAAATGAGTCCTATAAAATACTCGCCATACTTCATCTATCTTGCCGAATCGTTGTGAGAGCCTAACGAGATTGTCCCTTACTTTTTCTGCATCTTCGGAAAGTTTCTTTGCATGAGCACCCGCTTTTATAAGTTCAATTTTATGCGAAAGAGTGAGTGGCGATACTACTTGAACTCCTTTTTTAGTATAATCTCGTAGCATTTCGAACGCTTCATTTACTAAGAAATAGTAAACTCCTTCAGAGGGGATGTAAGCAAAAGCAAACTCGGCAGATCCTTTTTCTGGGCATACATAATCCTCGGCTATCTTATTGAGATGACCTTTAACATCTTTAATAAATTGTTTTTTGAATCCTTCTCTTTCCTTGGGTTCTTCTGCATCTAGCATCTTTCCAAAATTATCTAAAGGAAACTTAGAGTCTATGCAAATAATCCCAACTGTTGATCTTATGTATGCATCTGGAATCTTTCCATCAAGAGTTCTCTCCCTAATACCATACAAATCCTGTGGAAGTTGGTCTGAAAATATCGTTTCCAGAGAAATCTCACCAAAAGATGCTCTTTCTGTGGGTACTCGAAGCATTTGTTCGAAGGATTTATAACTATCTCTAATATCTTTAGCATGACTTTCCACGGCACCTATTTTTTCATCTAAACCCAATTTTATCCAAGTGCCCGATACAGCAGCTTCAATATCCTTCGGCTCAACTTTTTTACTTCGCAAAATCAAGAATATCAATACAAATAAGAGCACCACGATAATTACAAGTAGGATTTCTATTATCATGTCACTATCACCTCTGTTATTATTTTAGGCATGGCGTATAACGTTCCGAGCGTATCTGAAGTCCTGCGAAGCAGGATTTGGGCGGAGGTGCGAAGCACCGTAGCCAGATACGCTCTGTTAGGCGACGTTTGATTAATACACTGGCCCTTCGGCTAAACTGGATTGTATTACTTCTTTCTTCAAATTATATTTATTGATGATAGACTTAACTACCTGGTTAAACCATTTCGGAGCTGTAGGCGACACAAATATTTTTTCGATTAGTGTGTCTAAGTCAACGGTAATATATGCTTCAATATCAAATATCTCCTGTGTTTCCTGTGTTAAATCGATTTTGTCATCTTTAGTAGGGATTTTTTGAATAATCGCCCTTAATTCACTCTCATGTTCAAAACTTTTTCTTTTATGTAAAAATGGGTAGAAAAAATTCCCTTCAGGTAACCACTCGGTCTGATAGTCAATGTACTTTACTTTCCCTATATACACATCATCTTCCTCATAGTTATGAAAGCTCTCTGTTAATCGCTTAAAAGTCGACTGGACAGCAACTCCTTCATCAGTTTTTAGATATAATTTCCACATAGCAGCAGATTCATACTCATTCATATGCCAACAGTTCATAATTGTAAACCTTCTAATTTCTTTAGAAAAAATCTGAAGTTGCATTTGCATTTTGTCGAAACTATCTTTTGAAATATCTTTGTAAATAATAGGACGGAGCTCTATGTTAGCTTTTGAGTATGAACCTTCGAATGAATCGGGCAATCTGTCGGCTCTAGTAAAAAATAGTGACTGTTTATCCAACACCGATACAAATTTTGTAAAATCCAAATACCGCCATATTTTTATATTTTCGTTGTCGGGTTTTTCAAAAACCGGATGTTCTTTATACATAATTATATCTCCATCAAATGTCGCCTAACTCATTATATACGAAATTCGCTTTTTGTTCAATTTTGTCGTTGTTTGCATCGCTTCTACTTCTTCATGTGCTATAACCTCAACTTTCAATCCTCTTCCTCACGCTCTCTGCATGCCCGTGCAGACCTTCTGCTTCTGCGAGGGTTATGATAGTCTTGCCGATTTTTTTCAGTGCTTCTCTATTAAACTCCTGAACAGGGACAAACTTGACAAAATCATTAACGCCCAAGCCGGAATAGACCCTTGCATAGCCCATCGTGGGCAGAACATGGTTTGTACCGCTTGCGTAGTCCCCGCAGGCTACCGGGGTATAGGCTCCGAGAAATATGCTGCCTGCATTTTTTATTTTATCCAGCAGCGGTCTTGGCTTTCTAACCATGAGCTGGAGGTGCTCAGGAGCATAGTCGTTGCAGAATTTTATTCCGTGCTCAAGTTTATCCACGATTAGTACTGCAGCATTGTTCGTTAGGGAAGTCCTGGCCTCTGCTCTTTCGATTCTCAGATTCTTGAGCTTCCTGACAACCTGGGTGCCCAATTCCTTAGATGTAGTAATTAAAACGCTGCTTGAGTTTGGGTCATGCTCAGCTTGAGCAATCATATCTAGGGCTATCAACTCTGCATCTGCAGCATCGTCAGCAAGTATTAAAACTTCGCTGGGTCCGGCTGGGTTGTCCACTGCAGCGTAATCTGAGACCAGCTTCTTTGCTGCGGTAACGTAAATGTTTCCTGGACCGATTATCTTGTCAACCTTCGGCATCGTCTGCGTGCCGAATGCGAGTGCTGCAATCGCCTGCGCACCGCCCACCTTATAAACCTCATCAACGCCGCAAATTTCACATGCTACCAGAACGAGCTCATTAGCCTTTTTATCTTTTCTCGGCGGCGTAACGCAGACAATTCTCTCCACACCCGCAACCTTTGCAGGAATAACTGTCATTAAAACCGTCGATGGATACGCAGCCCTGCCTCCTGGTATATAGCAACCAACGCTTTCCAAGGGTTTCAAAATCTGCCCAATTCTGGCGCCCCCCCTGGTGTAGAACCAGCTTTTTTTGAGCTGCTGTCTGTGGAAGAACTCTATGTTTTTCTGCGCTTTTTGCAGCGCTTCTCCAATCTCTCTGTTTACTTTTTTCCTAGCTTCCTTAAATTCATCCTTAGTTACCCTAAAATCTTGAATTTCGGTGCTATCAAACTCCTTGGTATAATATCGAAGTGCTTCATCCCCTTTTTCCTTTACATCTTTCAAAATTTGCTCCACGCTGGGTAAAACATTCTGAATGTCCTGTTTAGCTCTATTCATTATTTTTTTGTACTCCTCTGGACTCAGGTCTTTTAAATTGGAAAATATCATTTTCTCCACCCTTACTTTCCTATCCAAAACTAGATACTTATACCTTTTCTTTTATGAAATCCAGTGCCGTTTTGAGATTTCCCTGATTATCGAAATTTTCCAAAATTTCATGTAATATACTCTTATTTTGTTTTTTTAATTCAATAATGCTCTTTATAAGCTCAGAGATTGCTCTTACAACGTTATCTACGATAGTTATGCTTGCTTTTTGTGCTGTTCTCGAAAGCGGGTTCAAATCAACCGCAATCACTTTTTTTCCCTCTCTTATGAGCGCTTCTGTCCTGTCTCCGTCCTCGAGCGCCACGAGTACAGCATCGCTGGAGTAGATTCCACTGGAATCTGCAAGCCTCCTGCCGCTTGCTATTCCTTTGACTTCTCTATCTGGAGCTATCCCATACACCTCGCCAGCGCCGTATTTTAATAGCACTCTCTCAATTTTTTTTACTCTTGTTTGCGAGCGGTAGAACAAGTTTATTTCAAGTTTTGCGTTGCATAATTTTGCGAGTCTTACTATTTCCTTCGGGCATAGAACTGCGGTGTTGCCGTTTACAGAAATAACAGGAGATTTGGCTGACAGGAGTAGGGCAGCCGCTGCCCTAATCGCATTTTTAGCGAAACTATTCGTTCTCTCTCCAAGCAGATAATCAAAAGCCTCACCCCTGCCCTGCGCTATCAAACCTGCCAGCGCAGTTATCCCTTTTTTGTAGCCCTCCAGTAATGCCTCTCTCTGTCTTAGCGATTCGTACCTTGGGTGTGCCTTGTTCATTTCGAGCACTCCCTCAGTCACTCGCTTCTCTCGTTCCTTCGGTTCATTTTGAAAAACCGCCAGAAATCACGAATTTAAGCGCATCCTGCACGCTCATATCCAGCTGGATAACGCTCTCCTCAGGCACCATTATGAAATAGCCGGAGGTAGGATTTGGCGATGTGGGAACAAAAACATTTATAACCTTCTCTGCTGTTTTTTCCTGAATTTCGCCCACAGTTACTCCTGTTGTAAAACCGAGAGAGTACATTCCTTTCCTGGGAAACTCAACGAGCACGACCTTTTTGAATTCGGACTCCTGGGGCGTCAGAAAAGCTGCACTCGCCTGTTTTATTATTAAGTAAATGCCCCTGACTACTGGAATCCTCAGAAGCGTTTTCTCGAAGACCCCCACAAGCTTTCTGCCAATTGCAATTGTTGCGAAGGCGCCTATAAGAAGTATGAAAAGTATAGTAACAAGCAAGCTCAAGCCGGGAACATACTTTCCAAGCACAACATTCACGAATGGCTTCAGTAGTCCGTCCAAGAAATTGAAAGCTACCCAGACTATGTATATAGTTGCAACTACCGGCACGAAGATTACCAGTCCGGTAAGAAAGTAGTTCCGCAGCTTTGCAATCATAGTATCCTCGCTCCGGCGTTATCTATTTCCATTACAACATGCTCGAAATCTAAAAGCTTGCACACTTTCTCTGGCTCCTTGGTCAGAGTAAATATCGAATTGCCGAGCATTATCATCGATGCCTCTATGTTCTTTTTTTCTAATTCTTTAACTGCGGAATAAACTTTTTTGTCCATAAGCCCTGCTTTCGAAGCAAATTTTTTAGATAATCTCATAAAGTTCTCTACAGAAGGATTTTTTAGAAAAGTATCCATGCATCCCCTGCAGGCAGCTGCAATTCTCCTTTTTTTCTGTCCGGAAAGCAGGACAGACTTCGTCTCCAGCTCGCCTCCGAGTATAAATGCCACAACCGACTCGTTGCAAGGTATTTTATCAACCCTGCCTATGCCCGGCGCTCCCGGCTTTTTCCTCAGCACAACTCCACCTGTACATTCTGCAATCACATCCCCCAGCCCAGTTTTGTTTGCAACCTCTGCGCAGTGCGCAATGCTTCCGCAGTCATTGAGCGTGAGATTCAGACCCAGGGCCTTTGCGACAGCAAGTACAGCGCCCAGCGAACCTGCTGCAGATAATCCGAAGCCGTACTTCATCGGCAGCTCCAGCTTGTGAAAAACCTCGACTCTGTACTTCTCCTCTGCCAACTTCAAAATTTCCTCAATCGCAGCTGTCGTAACCGGGCAGTCGCAGGGTTTGCCGTTAATGTAAACATGAACTTCATTTTTGCTGGCTTTTTTTGCTTTCACAGTTGTATATACTCCCTTACTGACAACAACTCCACATCCTCTGGAGCCAGTATGCAGCGCATCGCTGCCCTCGCAAACCTCAAAAAAACCTGTTATGTGCCCGGGAACAAAAGCCCTTGCCTTCATTTGAATCCACTCCTCAAACTCGTTGTCACTTCGTTTTCGTCGCGTCTTCACCCGTTGTTGTACTTGCTTACGCAAGTAATTTTCCCAAGGGTCTTGACCGATTTTCCCCAACTGCATCTAATATTTTCTCCGCAATCTCTGCCTTTGTCGTGAGAGGCACGTGCACAGCGCCGCTCTTGCTCACGAGGTAAACTTCATTTTTCTCAGAGCCGAACACTCCTTTCGAAACGTCGTTGGCTACCACCAGGTCTAAATTATAATCTTTCAAGCTTTTAGCTGCAGCTTTGAGCAGCTCTTCCTTCGTTGCGTTGTGCAAGGCTTTAAAGCAGACCTTGAAGGCTTTGCGATTTTTTATTTTCTCTAAGATTTTGGGAACAGGGATCAGCTTTAGAGACAGGACTTTGCTGTTGATTTTTTTATCAGCTTTCCTCACGGTAAAATCAGAGACCGCCGCAGCTGATACAAAAACATCGCAGTTTTCTTTTTCAACCGCAGCCAGCATTTCCCTGCTGGTCTCGACGTGTGTTACGTTCAGGTAGCCTGGAGGCGCATAAGAGCCAGCTCCGTGAATAAGCTTTACATCCGCTCCTCTAAAAAAAGCTTCTCTTGCAACCTCGACGCCCATCCTGCCTGAGCTTCTGTTGGTTATAATTCTTATCGGGTCTATGTATTCGAGGGTCGGTCCAGAAGTAACGAGAATTTTTAGTCCTTTCAAATCCTTCTTGTGCAGCTCGAAAATAGCAGCATCCACGATGTCCTCTATCCTCGCCAGCTTCGCAGCACTTTCCTCGATTCTCGGCTCTATCAGCTTATACCTGAGCTTCCTCAGTTTTTGCAAATTTTCTTTCAGGATTTGATGCTCGTACATGCTGCGATGCATCGCAGGGGCGATTAAAACCTTCGCCTTCGCAGAGAGCGCAAGCGCTGTAACAGGAGTATCTGCTATGCCATGAGCTATCTTGCCTATCGTGGCTACGGTTGCAGGAGCGATTAAAATTAAATCAAACTCGTAGAGATGCTCGAGTTTTCCGGTCAGCTTGATAACGACTTCCCTTTGAGTTGCGAACTCTAATGCATTTGGATGAATTATTTTCTGCGCATCTTTTGTCATGTACGCTACGACCTCTGCACCGTGGCGCATCAGCTCCCTCGCTAATTTTGGAGCCTCAATTGCTGCTATGCTGCCCGTAACGCAGAGCGCTATTTTCTTATTCTCAAGCTTACTGCTCTTCGTTCCTATCAAACGCCTCACCTTTTGCAGCTATTACAGAAAAACTCGCCCTCAGGTATTCCTCTCCGTCAAAAATCTTTTTTTGTCTATTAACTTTAAAATCCAAAATTTGAAATCTGCGTAGCAAATTTCTGAGTTCAAATTCCGTGAAGTAATGGCAGATTATGCCGGAAGCTCTTTTAAACGTATTCTGTTCCACAGGCGAATTTTTCAGGCTTTGGGAGTAGCGCATGTCATTGGTAGAAAAAGCGGCAAGAAACAGCGTGCCGCCCCGCCTGAGCACTCTATGCATCTCTGCAACTGCCTGAACTCTCTCCCTCTCGTACAAATGCCCAAGAACAAATCTGCACACAACTGCGTCGAAAGAAGAATTTAAGAAAGGTAAGTAGCGTACATCTCCAGCGAAGGCGATAGCCATTTCGATAGAAAGCTGGCGTGTTGTGCCATCTTCCTTACGGAAGGGAACTGCACCAAACTTCAACGCTTCTCTGGAAATATCTACGCCAACTGCATCATAGCCTCTCTCAAGCAGATGCCCAAGAGTTTTTCCACTGCCGCAGCCTACTTCGAGAATCTTTGCATCCTGCTGGATGAAGCTTTCTATATCTTCTACCTCCCCCACGCCTCTCCAAAGCATGCCGTGCCTTTTGTACTCCTCTTCCCATGCAAGTTTCATTCTATAACAGTACCCCCGTGCCTTTTACCTTTTACCGCATTTTCAATGTTTCTCAATTTCCTGCCATCGATGACTATGGTCTTTATTTTATTCCTGTGAATAATCTTAGCCGCAATCGGGTCTATGACTGCTGCTAAACCTGGGTAGTATTCCCTGCCGACGATTTTTAACAGCTGCTCAGAATTTAAGGAATCAAATTTTTTTGCAGACGGATTTTTGTTCGGGTCAGAATCATAAACTCCCGCAACATTGGTTGCGATTATGAGAAGTTTTGCTTTGCACTTCCCAGCAAGCTCCGCTGCAACTGCATCGGTAGTCTGCCCCGGCTTGATGCCTCCTGTTACTCGTATATTTTTAGATGCATTGCTGCCGAGAGCAGAAACCAAAAGCATTGCGTTCATTTTGGTGGCTGCGATTCCTATTTCGTCACAGTAATCGTCGCTTGCGCCGAGCTTTTTGGCGGCTTCGATATACTCTCTAGCCAGCCTGCCGCCGCCAACGACTACCATAGGTTTATAACCCTCGCTGCGCAATTTAGTGAGCAGGGCAGAAAATTTTTTTATGTAGTCAGGATTAATAGGTGAGGCTATTATAGAGCCGCCGATGCTTATAACGACTTTCATAGAATCACTTTTATCTTGCTGTACTTATAAATCTAAAGTAGAGGAGTAATTATGACTAAGGCTTCGTCTGTAGAGCTGCACAAGCTGAGAAAAGAGCTAGAGGTGCTTGAGGAAAAGAAGGGGAAAGGCACGGAGTTGGTCAGCCTTTACATTCCTCCGGATAAAAATCTGAACGACGTAACCTCGCAGATGCGGGAAGAATACTCGCAGGCAATGAACATAAAGTCTGCGAGGACGAGAAAGAACGTGCAGTCTGCGCTGGAAGTTATAATGCAGAAGCTGAAGCTGATAAAGGATGTTCCTGAGAACGGCATAGTTTTGTTGGTGGGAACTATACCACGGGGCACCAAAGACAAAATGGAGGTTTACATGATTACTCCGCCTGAAAAAGTCATGACCTATATTTACCACTGCGACTCTGAATTTTTGCTGCATCCGATAAGAGACATGCTTACAGAGAAGGGCACTTACGGACTGCTCGTTTTAGACAGAGGAGAAGCTACGGTCGGCTTGCTAAAAGGAAAGAGAATTGAAATCGTTCGCAAAATAAACTCCACAGTTCCTGGAAAGCATGGGCGCGGCGGGCAGTCGCAGCGCAGATTTGAGCGATTGATAGAAATTGCAGCGCACGAGTACTTCAAGCGCATAGGCAAGCACGCAAGCGAGATATTCATAAACACGCCGGACTTGAGAGGCGTCATCGTCGGCGGACCGGGTCCAACGAAGGACTTTTTCATGGATGAAGGCTACCTGCATCACGAAGTGCAGACGAAAGTTCTCGGAATAATCGATACTTCTTACACAGACGACTTCGGTATAAGAGAGCTCGTGGACAATGCCTCAGAAATTTTTAAGGACTTAGAGGTAACTAAAGAAAAAAACCTAGTGCAGCGCTTCCTGAGCGAAGTTGTAAGAGACCACGGCCTGGCTGCGTATGGAGAAAAGGAAGTAAGAGACTTTCTAAAGAAGGGCGCAGTTGATATGCTGCTTGTCTCGGAAGAAGTGGAGTCGTTCCGAGTGGCGATAACCTGCTCAAACTGCGACCATGCAGAAAGCATAACAGTGCATAATTTAAAAACCTTCGAAAAAGAGCTTGCAGAGAAAGCCTGCCCGAAGTGCAATGAGAAAAGCCTAGGAACAGACGAGTTCAAGAGCACTCTAGACGAGCTTACAGAGCTTGCAGGCAGAACAGGTGCAAACATAGAGGTGATTTCGACTGAAACCGAGGATGGGCAGCAGCTCAAGGCATTCGGCGGAATAGCTGCGATACTCAGGTTCAGACCATAACCCTTTCTTTCTCCTCTTTGAAAAAGAGGAGCATTTTCCAACGTAGAAGATTTGCTTTGCAAATCTTCAGACGTTGAAATTTTGCTACTTTCTTTCAGAAAGTAGAAAGGTCTATCACCCCAAAAAGAAACTATGATGGTCAACCTTTCAGAAGGTTGCGATACTCAGGTTCAGACCATAGGAGGTTAGTTAGTATGGTTTGCGAGGAAGTTAAAGTGACTGCAGGAAAAATTGCTAAGATGGAAATAAGAGGCGCAGGAAAAATTGCGAGAAGCGCCGCCGAGGCGTTGAAAGCCTGTGCAAAAGCTTCGAAGGCAAAGGGTGCAAAAGAGTTCGTTAAGGAGCTGGAGGAAGCCGGGAATAAACTAATCTCTGCCAGACCTTCTGCCGTTTCTCTGCCCAATGCTGTTAGATTCATTATAAATCGGGTTAAGACTGCCAATTTAAATGCCAAAAAACTGAAAGAGCTAACGATAAAAACTGCGGATAAATTTATAGAAGACTCTAAAAAAGCTGTGGAGAGGATAGGGGAAATAGGTGCCAGAAGAATTGCGGGTGGAGACGTGATAATGACGCACTGTCATTCTCTGGCCGTCCTGTCTGTAATTAAAACTGCCTGGAGGCAGGGCAAAAAAATCAAGGTTATTGCTACAGAGTCGAGACCCAGATACCAAGGGTACATAACTGTGAGAGAATTGATAAAAGAAGGCATACCATGCACGCTTATAGTGGACTCTGCGGTAAGAGCTTTCATGAAGCAGGTCGACAAAGTTATTGTGGGCGCAGACAGCATCGCTGCGAACGGAGCTGTAGTAAACAAGATAGGCACCTCGCAGCTCGCCTTGGCTGCGCACGAAGCACGGGTTTTGTTCCTTGTCGCTGCGGAGAGCTACAAATTCCATCCGCAAACGCTGGTCGGCGAGCTGGTTGAAATCGAGGAGCGCAGCGCAAGGGAAGTTGCAAATCCACAGGATTTCAAGGGCGCAAAGATACGCAACCCAGCCTTCGACATAACCCCTCCCGAATATATCGATTTAATAATCACGGAAAAAGGAGTCATGCCTCCCCAGGCAGCAATTCTGGTCATAAAAGAAGAATTTGGATGGGCTGTGGCAGGAGAATACTGATGCTAAGGTAGTTTTGGACTTAGCTCATTAACAGCATCGAGATATTTCTCCTTAATGCCCAGCAGTTTTTCACGTCCCGAATATGCAAATGCATCCTCTTTCTTAATTTTTATAAGCTTTGAGCGCAGCTCCTCCCTTTGCTTCTCAAGCTCTGCCCGCTGCGCTTCGACCTCTCTGCACGCAGCCTCTAAGCTTTTTAAATCTGCGAACTCTGCCTCCAGCTCTGCCAATTCCTGCGACTCCATTTCTTTGATCGGCAGGATTTTATCTGTGAGCTCCTGCGAAACGTGCCTTAATACAGCCAGCTTGGCTCCTCTCGCAGCCTCTTCGTCTTTCCTTCTGCTGAAAATTTCAAAGAATCTTCTCGGTCTTGGTTCTGCGAATAAATCAGTTTCATTGACTCTCGCAGGATTTTCAAGAATCGCATCAAACAGCTCCTCGACTGTAATGCTCTCCCCTGAAAGCAGCAGCTCATAGCCTTGTACTATAGAAGCTGCTTTATCAAGAAATTTCTTCCCGAGCTTCTCAATCTCCCTCTTCGAAGCATCTTTTATTCCCTGGCTTGCCAGGGTATACTCCTGCCTTCTCTCAAAATATTTGCTGCACGCCGCAGAAGTCCTGCTCTCGAGGACTCTGAATTTTCTTTCTATGCTTTCCAGTTCTTCAGTAGCGTCTTTAAACTGCTTGTTCAATCTCTTGAAATTTCGCAGCTCCTCGAGGTCATTCTCAACAGCGCTTTTAAAATCCTTAATAGACTTCGGAACATCTTCAGCAAGATTTGATTTCTCAGCCTCCGCTTCTAACCTCTGAATTTCAGATAAAATATCGCTCAGTGCAACTTTCAAGCCTTCGTCAAAACCAGAATTGTAGTTAGAAATGCCCGTGCACCTGCCTGCAATAGACTGCAACCTTTCTTTCATCAGCATAAGCTTATCAGAATAAATATATATCTTTTATTTCGCTTCTTCGCTTTTAATTTCATTCCTTATCTGGCCGAGAAGGTATGCGACGACTTTTCGTGCTTCCGTAATCCTTCTCTGCTCGCCCAGTAATTCTTCGTATATTCTTTCCAGCTCCTCAATTTTTTCCTTCTCGTCTAACTCTGAAATTTTATCAATTTCTTTAGTTATTTGTTTCAAATTTGGAAGCGCATCCAGAATATTTTCATCTATTCTCGGCGTAAGAGTTTCTATGCCGAAGAAGTCATGCCCTATCTTTATCTCCAGAATGAGCTCCTTCGAAATTCCGTAGTACTTCCTCGGTCTGCCCTTCTCTATCTTTCTGAACTTTGTCTCAAGTATGCCTACTTCCCTCATCAGCTCTAAATGCTCGATTATCGCTTTCTGACCAATGTTCAATTCTTGAGAAAGCTGGGTTATATAGCAGGGCTTCTCAGAAAGTAATTGCAATATCTCTCTTCTCGTCTCGCTGCCGAGCATGTCCAGGATTTCTTCTATTCGCATGACCATATTTAACTTTCTTAACGATGCAAAAAATTTAAGTAACTTTTTGTTACTAAAATATTTTAACTTGTTAAAGGTATTTTCTGATTATACTAACAAAAAGTTATTTTAAGAATTCCGCAATACCGTTAGGTGGTGCGCAAGTCTTGCGGTCTTGCTTACGCAATGCGAAAGAGGTGAGACGAATGCGGTTCGATGAATTTGAGGAGATAGACGAAATATTCGAGCGGATGTTTCGTGCCTTAAAATCTGGCAAAATTAGAGAGCCTCTGTACTGCGGATTTTCAACTGGTGAATTGCTCGCAGGCGCAAGGGAACCTTTCACAGATGTTATAGTGGATGAAAAGAACAGCGAAGTTATAGTAACTGCCGAGATTCCCGGCGTTGCAAAGGAAGACATAAGGATAAATGCAGCCGAAGACAGCATAGAAATCAGAGCAGAAACCAGA
>JBDRDL010000023.1:0-31690 GCA_043820925.1 Methanobacteriota archaeon
CTGCAATACATCTTGCCTATATCTCAATAAGGCATCCTTTATATCCTTCCTCAAATTTACGTACTGCCTCGCAAATTTAGGGACATATCTGTCGAATAAGCCGAGCAAATCATGGAGTACCAAAATCTGCCCGTCGCAGTATCTTCCTGCACCTATACCTATAGTTGGAGCTGATATTGATTCGGTTATCTGCCTTCCAAGTTTTTCTGGTATGCATTCCAGGACTAAAGCGAAAATGCCTGCTTCATCCAGAGCTTTTGCTTCTCCTAAAATTCTCTGAGCTTCTGCTTCTCCTCTTCCCTGAACTTTATAACCGTGCATGGTCTGCGGGGTTAAGCCGAGATGCCCCATCACAGGAATGTTATTTTTAATCAAAGCCTCAACTACCTCGGTATTACAGCCTTCTGTCTTCACGACTTGCGCGCCTGCACCTATAAAGCGCTTTGCATTTTTTATCGCATCTCTCGGAGTGTTATAGGTATTAACCGGCATATCTCCAACTATTAGAGTATTTTTCGCTCCCCTCGCAACTGCCTTAGTGTGGTGAACCATATCGTCCATAGTTACTGGAAGTGGATTTTCGTATCCAAGCACAACGACGCCTAGAGAGTCGCCGACCAGAATGAGATCTATTCCCGCCTCCTCAACGAGCTTTGCTGTCGGGTAGTCATACGCAGTCAGCGCAACGATTTTTTCTTCTCCTTTCTTTGCTTTTATCCGCAGGATTTTCTCAGCCATGAAGCGTATTCAGCTTCTGTAATTAAAAGGTTTTTGCAGCAATTCAATTATTTTTGCGAATGTGGATAATTTTTTATTATATGGTGAAAATAATGAAATATGGTATTGAGAAAAAGAAAGTGGATAGACAGGGCAGATTCGTGTTACCAGCAGACTGGCGCAGAGCAGAGCTGAAGGAAGCAAAAGAAGTGTACATCTTCAAGAGAGAAGGGTATCTCAAGATAGTGCCAAAAAAGAAAGTTGACTTAACTGCTTTCTTCGATAAAGCCGACTTGGGCGTTGACGCCATCGACGACTGGGATGAATTCGAAAAGAAGTTTTACGGTGAAAAGATTTGAAATTCCTCGATGCGAACATTTTCATATACGCATACTACAAGCCCCATGTAGAGCTTGACAAGGCGCAGAAAGTGATGAAGGTAAAATCCAAAGAAATCGTAAAAGAGATAAACAACGGAAAGCTTGAAGTTCTCACCACCGTTGTGCATCTGTCGGAGATTTCCAATATTCTGAAGCGCTCTTTAAGCATCACGGATTTGGAGGCGCTGCTTATGACCCTATATTCCATGAACAACGTAAAAATCGAAGGGGTTTCTTCCGAGGATTACCTGCTTGCAGTCGACACGGCAAGCGAACTAAACCTCGACCCGAATGATGCGCTGGCGATAAATGCAATGCAGAAGAATAAAATCAGCGAGATACTTTCGTTTGACAAGGGGTTTGACGGCGTGGCCGGGATTAAGAGGGTGCCGTAAAATTTGCATATGTTTTGCCATTTGATTTTGATATAAAATTATAATCCTATTTATAACCTCGTCCCTTCCTTCAGCTCCCTCGCAAGCTTTCGCAGCTCCTCGCTTGCTTCGCCTTTTTTTTCAGCTATGAGCTTAACAAACGCACTTCCTACTACGACGCCTTGCGCACCAGCCTTTATAATCTCCTGCACATGCTCCTTCTTCGAAATTCCAAAGCCGACTGCAAGGGGCAGTTTTTTCTCCTGAGCATATCTGAAAGCCCACTTAGTCTTTTCAATCGCCGCTTCCTGTAATTTTTCTCTTGCGCCGGTTGTGCCGAGCAACGAGACTAAATAAATAAATCCGCTGGCGCTGGGCAGAATCTTTTTCAGGCGCTCTTCAGTCGTCGTTGGAGCAATTAAAAAAATGAAATCCACGCCATATCTTTCGCAGTATCTGAGCACGCTTTTTGCTTCCTCCACCGGCAAGTCCGAAATCAAAATTCCCTCGACTCCAACTTCTTTGCATTTTCTAATGAACCTCTCCTCGCCGTACTGCAAAACTATGTTGTAGTAGGTCATGAAAATGAAGGGAGTTTTTATTCCTTCCCTTCTGAGTCTTCTGACTGTTTCAAAGGCGATATCTGTGTTCATTCCTGCCTTGAGTGCCCTGTCTATCGCTGCCTGAATAGTCGGTCCGTCGGCAATTGGGTCTGTGAAGGGAATGCCAAGCTCCAGAATATCAACGCTTTCTGCGAGAGATTTTACCAGCTTCTCAGAGGTTGCAATGTCGGGGTCGCCCAACGTTAAATAACCTATGAGAGCACCCTCGTTCCTCTGTTTGAGCTCCTCAAACTTTGCTTCTATTCTGCTTCTCTGCTTGGTTTTTAACATGATTCCTTATAAGAAGTCCATAAATTATAAAAGTATCTGTGTAGAAAAAGTGACAGAATGAGCGTTAAGGTTAATGCAATGCTGTGCATGTCCTGCGGAGGCTGTGTAGGAGTCTGCCCCTCGCTTGCGCTTGAGCTGGAAAATGGGTCAAATCTCATATTGACGGACGAAAACTGCACGAGCTGCGGTATATGTGAGAGATTCTGTCCTGTAGGTGCAGTAAAAGTTAATTCTCGTTAAGAGGTGATTGTGTGGATACTGATTATGACGTCATCGTTATAGGCGCTGGACCGGGAGGCTGCCATGCTGCTCGAACGGCTGCTGAAAATGGACTGCAGGTGCTGCTCGTAGAGAAGAGGCAAGAAATAGGAGCGCCGAAGAGGTGCGGCGAAGGTTTATCTATTGGAGGAATAAAAAACCTCGGCTTGAAGCCGGACCCGAAGTGGGCTATGAACGAGATAAGGGGAGCGAGCGTTTATGCCCCGAACGGCAGGAAAATTTCGATAAGATACGAGAGTACAATAGGCTATATTTTAGAGAGGAAGATGTTTGATAAGTACCTCGCTATTCAAGCTGCAAGAGCAGGAGCAAGAGTGCTTGCGAAAACTGCTGCAACTGGATTGGTCATAGAGAACGGCTTCGTGAAAGGGGCGAAGTTCGCTAATTTTGGAGAAAATTATGAGCTGAGCTCAAAAATAGTAATCGCAGCAGATGGCGTCGAGTCAAAGGCAGCGAGGTGGGCTGGCATTAATACGACGAACAAGCTGATAGATATCGACTCTGGATTTCAGTATGAGATGGTTTTAGAATTAGAGGAGCCGGACATGCTGGAGCTTTACTTCGGCTTGAAAGTAGCTCCCAGAGGCTATGTGTGGATTTTTCCAAAGGGGAAAGATGTCGCAAACGTGGGAATAGGAATAGGCGGGAAAGAAATCGGACCTGCAAAAAAATACCTGGATAAATTCATTCAGGAGCATCCAAACTTAAAGAGGGGAAGCATAATAGAAGTAAATGCGGGAGGCATTCCGGTAGGCGACCCTGTTAAGAAGCTCGCAACAAATGGATTTATGATAGTCGGAGATGCTGCGCACCAAGTAAACGCAATTCATGGAGGAGGCATTCACGAAGCTTCTGTAGCAGGGATGATTGCAGGAAGAGTTGCGGCAGAGGCTGTGAAGAAGGGCGACTTCTCTGAGAAAGTACTTGCGCAGTACGAGAAAGAATGGAGGGAAAAGAGGGGAAAAGTACTGCACAAAATCGTCAAGCTGAGGCAGACTATTGAAAAATTATCAGACGAAGACCTAAACATGCTTGCTGAAAATCTTACAGGCGAAGATTTGGTGGAGTTTGCAAAGGGCAGAAGATTCGTAAAACTTGCGAAAATACTGATACGCAGTCCGCATTTGATGCGGATTGCAAAGATTTTAATATAGAGTAAGCCTAAATTACACGGTAGCTATGGTAGAAAAGATTATGGTCTGTGAAGAGTGCGGCAAGATGTTCAGGATTAAATACGATTTACTATCCGAAGCTAAATGTCCGAGCTGCGACGGTAATAAAATTATGAGCATTTACAGGCAGTACAATATAAGAGAGAGGCTGTGATTTCTTTTTCTTGGTGATGAGATGCAATTCACTAGACCGAGGGGTACAAGGGATTTTCTTCCCGAGGAGATGGCAAGGCGGCGCTATGCCGAGAAGATTATGCGGGAGACCTTCGAGAGCTACGGCTACCGAGAAATCCAGACACCAGTATTTGAGAGCTTGGAGCTTATTACCGCAAAGTCAGGAGAGGATATTGTAAAGCACCTGTACGACTTTAAGGATAAATCCCAGCGCAGCCTTGCGCTGAGACCTGAGCTAACGCTGCCTGTCATGCGCCTGTACATAAGCGAGCTGCAGTTCAAGCCGAAGCCGGTAAAGCTCTACTACTTCGGCAACTGCTTCCGCTACGAGGAGCCGCAAGCAGGTCGCTACAGGGAATTCTGGCAGGCGGGCGTAGAATTGATAGGAACAAGCTATCCAGAGGCAGAGGCAGAAGTTATTGCTGTAGCGGTTGAAGTTTTGAAAAAGCTCGGGCTAAAAGATTTCGAGCTGCACATCGGCAACATAGGAATTCTGAGAAAAATTCTCCGGGAAAGCGGGGCAGCGGAAAAAGAGCAAGGAAAGATACTCCACCTGATAGATAAAGGAGAAAGAGGAGAGCTGGAAAATTTTTTAAACAAGCTTAAAATTTCTGAAGAGAACAAGCAGGTGCTCCTAAAAATTCTTAATCTTGCAGGGGATAAAAAAGAGGTTATCTCAAGGGCAGGAGGGCTACTTAAGGGTAGACCTGCCCTACTGAAAGAGCTTGAAAAACTTGAAAGCATCTTGAGATTTTTAGATTTAAAATACTCGCTGAATCTCGGAATAGCGAGAGGTCTGGACTACTATTCCGGTATGGTTTTTGAAATATATGCAAACAAGCTGGGCGCCCAGAAGCAAATTTGCGGGGGCGGCACTTACTCGCTCGGCAGCGTGCTCGGAGGAGAGGAAACGGCTACCTGCGGCTTTGCATTCGGATTCGACAGGGTAATGCTTGCTCTGGAGGCGGAAAAAGTAGATTTTAACCTCGGTAACAAAACCCAAATCTTAGTTGTGCCTGTTAGCGAGGGCTTGCTCGATGAGGCTATTAAAATTTCGTCGATTATCAGGAAAAGCTTTTCCTGCGAAGTAGACTTAATGAGGCGCAAGTTAAGCAAAGCTCTCGCATATGCAAACAGCGAGGGCATTCCATTCGTAGTTATACTCGGAGATGAGGAGCTTGCAAAAGACAGCGTAACGCTCAGGAACATGAAAACCGGGGAGCAAAAAGAGATAAAGCTAAACGAATTAGAAAAGATAGGAGAGAAAATATGAGTGAAATTCTGCAAAAGGCAAACTTCAGGATTGATATGGGCGGGGAAAATCTTGCAATTGCAATTTCCCAGGATTATAAAACAAGCGAAATTCTAATGGTCGCTTTCATGAACAGGGAAGCGCTTGAGAAGACTCTCAAAACGAAAAAGATGCACTACTTCAGCACTTCAAGGAAAAAACTCTGGCTGAAGGGCGAGACTTCCAAGCACTACCAGATAGTAAAGGAAGTGCTCATCGACTGCGACGGCGATGCGCTGGTGTTCAAAGTTGAGCAGAGCGATGCAGCCTGCCACGAGGGCTACTACTCCTGCTTCTTCAGAAAGCTGGAAGGTAACGAACTGAAAATCATCGGTAAAAAAATCTTTGAACTGAAGGAGATATATGGGTCAAGACCGAGGTCTTAAAACGTAGAAAATTTGCGAATGCAAATTTTCAGACGTTTAAAAACGAAGGGATTGAAAATGATATTAATTCCAGATACAAGCGTCGTAATAGACGGAAGAATCACAAAGCTGCTTAGGAAAAAGCAGTACCAGAACAGCAGGGTGATTGTGCCAGAAGCTGTTGTGGCTGAAATAGAAAACCAAGCGAACAGGGGCAAGGAGAGCGGATTCAAAGGCTTGGAAGAACTCAACATGCTGAGAAAGTTCAGCGACAAGGGTTTAATGAAATTAGAGTACGCCGGAAAGAGACCGAGAACATTTGAATTCGGGGATAACGACGAAATTATAAGGAATACTGCGAGTGAAGCTGGCGGCATTCTCGTTACAAGCGACAAAATTCAATCAAAGGTAGCGAGAAGCAAGGGCATAGAAGTGCTCTATCTGGAGCCGAAGAAAATAAAAAGGAAGTTGAGCATTCTGAAATTCTTTGACGAGGCGACGATGAGCGTTCACCTTCGAGATAAAGTCGTGCCCATGGCTAAAAGGGGGAAGCCGGGCGAAATCAAGCTTGTAAAACTATCGGACAAACCCTGCACTGAAAGAGAATTGGTCGAGATTGCAAGGGAAATAATAGAATATGCGAAGGTCGACAGAGACAGCTTTATAGAAATTGAGAGGAAGGGAGCAACCGTTGTGCAGCTCGGGCAGCTGAGAATCGCAATCGCAAGACCGCCCTTCAGCGACGGCTATGAAATAACTGCGGTGCGTCCAATTGCAGAAGTTAAACTGGAAGACTACAGGCTTTCTGAAAAACTCATGAGCAGGCTGCGAGACAGAGCAGAGGGAATACTCGTCGCAGGACCACCGGGAGCTGGAAAATCTACATTTTCTCAAGCTCTGGCAGAATTTTACAAAGATCAGGGAAAAATCGTAAAGACTATGGAATCGCCCAGAGATTTGATGGTTAGCGACGAAATAACGCAGTATGCTCCGCTGGAAGGAGACATGGAGAAAACTGCCGACATCCTGCTTCTGGTAAGACCTGACTACACGATTTACGACGAGATGAGAAAGACAAAAGATTTCCAGCTATTCGCAGACATGCGTCTTGCCGGAGTTGGCATGGTTGGTGTCGTGCATGCCAGTAAGGGAATAGATGCTGTACAGAGGTTAATCGGAAGGGTAGAGCTCGGAATGATACCTCAAATCGTAGATACCATTGTTTTTATAAAGGACGGAAAAATACAGAAAATTTACAAGTTAAACTTTACTGTCAAGGTTCCGTGCGGCATGACCGAATCAGACCTTGCAAGACCTGTGATTGAGGTGAAGGATTTTGAAACAGAGGCGACCGAATACGAGATTTATACATTTGGGGAAGAGACCATCGTAATGCCGAGCTTCTCGATAGAAAAAGAAACGATGCTGGAAAAATTAGCGGCAGAGCGTGTGGTGCAGGAAATAAAAAAAATTGCTCCAAAGGCTTTTGTAGAGGCTGATGTGAAAGGCTCCAGAGCAACGATTTGGGTTGAGGAGAAATTCATCCCGTTAATAATCGGCAAGCAGGGGAGGAATATAGAAAGAATAGAGAAAATCCTGGGAGTAAGCATCGATGTCCTGGCATTCGAAGAGAAGGAGTTATCAAGAGAACCGAAAAAAGCAGTCGAAGTGAGTATCGAAGAGACCGAAAACTATTTAATCCTGCAGATAGGCTCAAAATTCTCTGGAAAAAATGTCAGGATTTATGTGGACAACTCCCCCATCTTCACTGCAATCATAGGAAGGAGGGGGGAGATTAAAGTCGGCAAGGGCAGCAGTATAGCCCAGCAGCTCGTGGATGCTGTAAGAACGAATGGAAAAATTTATGCTGTTGCGGAGTAAAATCTCAGCACTTGTCAGCACTTCGCCAGCAAGCTTTTCACATTAGTGGATACGAATGCTGGCTTGCGCCGACACCCAAGTGGGTCAAGACACGACGAACAACGAACGAAGTGAGTTGTGAGGAGTGGATTGAAATGAAGAGGGAAATGGAAGGAATACTGGTCAGGGAAAAAGACGTGCTGAGCATAAAAACAAGCGACGGCAAGAGCAGGCTGATTTACAACCTTTTCGACGGCTTCAGCGGCAAGAAAGTAAAAGTTACTGTTGAAGAAGTGGAAGATTGAAAATCTTCTGGCTCAGCGGTAGCGAAGTCAGTAAAGTTTTGGAGATTGGTGAAGTTATAAAAGTTGTGGAAGAAGCCTTTCGGCAGCACGGACTGAAAAAAGTTCAGATGCCTCCGAAGGTTTATTTATCCTTTTCCAACGGCGACCTGCGCACCATGCCTGCGTATATAGAATCTCTGGGCATCGCAGGTGTTAAAATCGTTACTGCGCATCCAGAGAATCCGAAGAAGGGGCTACCGACAGTGATGGGTGTCGTAGTTCTCAACGACCCAGAAACTGGGGCGCCCATTGCGGTGATGGACGGAACGTATTTAACGGACATGCGAACAGGTGCAGCCGGTGCAGTTGCAGTCAAGTATCTCGCAAGGAAAAACTCAAGAACCGTCGGAATTATTGGCGCTGGCAGACAGGCGAGGACACAGCTTCAGGCAATCAGCAAAGTAATTGAAATCGAGGAAGTGAAAATAGCAAGTAGGTCAAGCGAGGAGCTTGAAAAATTTTTGAAAGAGATGTCAGAATATGAAATAACGCCGAAAACAATTGAAGAAGCCTGCGAGTGCGATGTACTGGTAACAACTACGCCAGTGAGAGAGCCGATCATTAAAAATGAGTGGATTTCGGAGGGCATGCACATAAACGCAATCGGTGCAGATGCGCCTGGCAAGGAAGAACTCGACCCGGAGCTGCTGAAGAGGGCAAAAATAGTAGTTGATGACCTTGCGCAGGCTTCTCACTCTGGAGAAATCAACGTTCCCCTCGCAAAAGGTGTTATTAAGCTCAGCGACGTATACTGCGAGCTGGGCGAGATGATCGTAGGGGAAAAATCAGGAAGAACCAACGAGGAAGAGATAACCATATTCGATTCTACAGGCTTGGCGATACAGGACATTGCAACTGGAAATCTGGTCTATCAAAAGGCAAGGAGAAAAAAACTTGGGAGAGAGCTGGAATTATTCTAGTGCCCTTCCAACCACAAGAACATGGTCCTTTTCATAAGGCTCAAGGTAAACTACATCTGAGATTTTAAAGAATTTTTTTAGTTTTTCAATTTCTGCATCAAATATCTCTTTTGGTTTTTTGCTGACGTCAATGCTTCTTGCCTTTATCGCTATTATAACGCTGCCACCGGGCTTTAGATAGCTACCTGCATTTTCTATCAAAATCTCAGACTGATTCGGCTGGGCTATGTCCTGGTATACAACATCACACCTTTCAACTAAGCCGGAGTACTGCCCCGGCTGGGAAGCGTCTGCGAAAATCGGTATCATGTTTTTTCTAAGCTCGCATACTTCGAGCAGTTTTACGAAGACTCTTGGAGAAAAGTCAATGCAAAAGACCAGTCCCTGCGAGGCAATATCAGATATGTGCGACGCTGTCGTGCCGGAGGCAGCTCCGAGGTATAGAACTTTTGAATTCTCGCTTAAAGGTAGCTCCTTTAAGCCGTTGAATATCGCAGCCGCAAGCTTGCTCCTGTTAGGATTCCAGAGCCTGTACTCTACTTCGTCTTCCTGAACGAGCTTCTCTCCGTATACTTTTCTCCCAGTTGCGAGATTTTTTGTTGCAAGCTTATCATCAATCAGATAAACTCCTCTGAATTTTTCTATCATCTCTTTTTCCTCTCAGGCTTGTAGCGTATAATTCTCATCTTCTTCGGCTCTCTCGGATAGTTTTGTTTAATTTCCTCGACTCTCTTCGAGAGTTCCTCCTTCAGCCTCCCGCCCATGCTCTCTCCAGCGAAAGCATCCACTCTCGCAGCAATCGCTATCTTGCTTGCAAGGCTTCTCGCAATTTTGCCCCTGTGCCACCACGGAGAGGTTTTAATCACCGGATGCTGAAAGATAATACCGTGCTTGGGCGGCGGAGCGTGCGATTTTATGTGTTTAAAGAGCGCTTTTTCTGCGCCGAGCACCTGAATTCTGCTGCCCGGCATTCTGGCAAGATTTTGTATTCCGCCGGCCAGACTGATAAGTCTTGCAGCCAGAGTAGCTCCGACCAAGCCTGCTGTATTCGGGGCTATTTCCTCGACAGCCGAGGTTATGTATCTTTCCAGCTTTTCACGAAACTCGTAGAGATCGTAAGCATGCCTTGCAAAATCAGAAATTATTCCCTCGCCTGTCCTAAGCAGGTCTGCAAATTTTTTTTGGTCTTCTGCTACCGTCTCCGGAAAGTGCAGATAGTACCACTCCCTGAGCCTTTCTGAAAGCAAATTAAGCGCTTCGTCTAAATCATCAAGAGCCTCAATGGCCTGCATGACTTCCCTATCTTTTTCCTGCGAAACTTCTCCAAGCTTTTTCCTTGCTAACGCAAGTGCTGTTTCGTGCAGGAGGGCATCGTATTTTTCCCTCGAATATCCGATTGCCTGCATAATTGTATCGATGTCTACCTCTTCAAAAATAGTCTCATAACCCAGCCGCTCTACAAATTTTTTCTCGACGTCAGATGCAAGCTTCTCGGCAATCTCTTCAGGTTTCCCTGAAAAAAGCTCCTTAGCTATTAAGTTACCCTTTTCATCGAAAGCAAAAATGCCGAGGATATTTTTAGTTACACGTGCCTTCATTTTCAATCCACTCCTTCGCTCGAACTTCGTTCTTCGCATTCGCTTCGCAGAAGCGAGGGCATGAATGTCGCTTATGCTCTCATTCTTGCTGAATGAATGCTCAGTCGTGTCTTGACCCAATGGGTCTCGGCACAAGACGACATTCGTACTACGAATGCGAAAAGCTTGTCGTCGAAGTGCTCTTCCGCAAGGAAGATGGCACTTGCGAGAGCAAGACCGAATTGTCTTGCGCCTACCTTCGGTAATGCCAACTTCCTATCGGAATTGAGAATCACTCTATCCTCCTGAACAGGTAGCTGCCCAAGGAAGTTGTGGTGAGGAGAAAGATAAACATTACTAAAAAATCCTGCCAGAGAGAGAAGTGCGAAATTCCTATGAGCAAGCCACGCAGGGCGTCGACACCGTACGTGAGCGGGTTAAGATATGTCAGGGATTTCAGCCAGAGGGGCAGCGCATCTAAAGGAAACAAAGCTCCGGATAGGAAGAACATCGGCATCATTATGAAGCCGTACACTGCCTGAAAGCCGTGCGGGTCGGTCATCTTGGAAGCGAATGCAAGACCTAAGCCAATGAAAGAGGAGGATATCAGCAGCATGAACAGAAGCGATGGCAGGATGCCATCGAAGCGAATTTTCACTCCCATCGCAATCGACACAAGCAGTATTAATATGCCCTGAATAACAGCTATCGTTGCCCCGCCCAGAGTCTTTCCCAGCACTATCGAAGTCCTGCTTACCGGAGCTACCAGAATCTCTTTCAAAAACCCGAACTGCCTGTCCCAGAGGACAGACAAGCCCGAGAACATAGAAGAGAAGAGCAGGCTCATTCCTATTATGCCCGGAGCCATGAACTCCAGGTAGCCAATCTCCAAGCCTCTTAAATTGAAAGCTGATTTAAAGCCGATTCCAACGAATGCAAGCCAGAAAACAGGTGTCGCTATGCTTCCTACCACCCTGCTCTTTGCTCTAAAAAATAGCTTTACCTCTCGCAGCCAGATGGTGTAAATGCTCATACTACCTCCTTTTAGCTCTGATTATGCTCCTCATCCTTTCTTTAGAATCGCCTCCCTCTTCCCTAATTGTTTTTCCTGTGTAGTAGATAAATACATCTTCCAAGGTCGGCTTTCTCAGGCCCACAGAAATAACTTGAATCTCGGCAGCTCCCGCAATTTCTATAACTTTTGGAATCAATTTTTCGCCTTCCTCAACACTCAGATTTATGGTTTCGTTCATCAAATTCGCTCCTTTCACAAAGTCTTTTTTTTCTAGAAGCTCGAGCAACTTTAATGAATCTGAGGATTCTACAGTTATCATATCCCTGCCAACTATGCTCTTCAATTTGCTCGGCGTGTCTAGAGCGATTATTTTGCCTCTATCTATGATCGCAACTCTCCCGCAGAGATAGTCAGCCTCCTCCATGTAGTGCGTTGTCAGAATTATGGTAATTTTTTCTTCCCTGTTTATTTTCTCGATGTACTTCCAGATTCTGCGCCTGCTCTGAGGGTCTAGACCGAGAGTAGGCTCGTCCAAGAAGAGTACCTTTGGGAAGTGTATCAAGCCTCGGGCGAGCTCCAACCTGCGCTGCATGCCGCCTGAGTAAGTCTTTACCAGGTCGTCAGCTCTGTCGCTAAGCTCCACAAGCTCCAAAACTTCCCCTATGCGCTTTTCTCTCTGGTATTTTTCCAGTCCATAAAGTCTGGCATGAAAATCCAGATTCTCTTTTCCAGTTAAATTCAGGTCTGAACTCGGGTCTTGAAAAACTATGCCAATGACTTTTCTGACCTTGTCCGGCTCCTTCTGCACGTCGTATCCCCATACTTTCGCAGCACCGATGCTTGGTTTCAGAGTTGTGCAGAGCATCGATATAAAAGTGGTTTTTCCAGCTCCGTTAGGACCGAGCAAACCGAAGAACTCGCCTTCACTTATGCTTATGCTAACGCTGTCTACTGCTGTAATGCCGTTGAATTTCTTGCTCAAATTGTTCGTTACTATTGCATGCATGTTTATACTTCAATGCAAAAGAATTTAAATCTTTATTATGAATGTAATTCTATGCTCTCCACGCAGGTTTGCTCGATGAAGCTCAGAAATCCCACGATGCTCGCAAGCGGAATTCTGGGCTCTACCGGCGCATCTCTTAAAAGAGTTGCCGAGAAAGGCGCAGGCGCAGTTGTTACTAAATCCGTTGGCATAGAGCCGAGGGAAGGCAATAGAAATCCTTCGGTTGTGGAGCTGGAAAACGGGCTGCTTAATTCGATAGGTCTTGCAAACCCTGGCTACAACGCATTTGAGGAAGAGATTGCAGTAGCGAAAAAAGGAAATGTTCCTGTGATTGCAAGCGTTTTTGGCAGCAGCGCAGGCGAATTTGTTGAAGCTGCGAAAGCCATGGAACGCTACGGCTGTGATGCAGTCGAGCTCAATCTTTCCTGTCCAAATGTAGAAAAAGCTGGAGCATTCTTTGGAAAAAGCGCAGAGCTGAGCTACGAAGTCGTTGAGGCTACTAAGAGTGCTGTGAAAATACCTGTCATTGCGAAGCTGACTGCGAATGTAGGCGATATTGTAGAGATTGCAAAGGCATGCGAATCCGCAGGGTGCGACGCAATAACTGCGATAAATACTTTGAGAGCGATGAAGATAGATATTAAACTCGCAAAGCCTATTCTCTCGGCGAAGATTGGAGGGCTGAGCGGCGCAGCAATAAAGCCAGTAGCGGTGCGCTGTGTTTACGAGATTGCGAGCGAAACCGACGTAGAAGTTATAGGGTGCGGGGGAGTTATGACGGGCGGGGATGCCGTGGAATTTCTGATGGCTGGAGCGAAAGCTGTGCAGATTGGCACAGGAATCTACTTCAGAGGAATTTCGGTATTCAGCAAAGTTGCAAAGGAAATCGAGGAGTTCATGCTCAAAAACGGCTACAGCAGCATTGAAGAACTGGTTGGAGCAGCATTGGAATGAAAGAAATTGCACTCTCGCCGATTCAAAAAATTTTGCTTACTACCGACGGCTCCATAACCCGAATTCTGAAAGCGCTGAGAGGGGAAGAAATAAAAGTCGAGACCAAAAAGCAAGAGGTAATTAAAGCAGACAGAAAAATCGTAAGGTTATTGAAAATAAATGAGGGTGATAAAGTCAACTATCGTGCAGTGAACCTGAAGGATTCAAACGGTGTGCTCATCCATGCCATTTCCTACGCCCCGCTGAGAAGGCTGAAGAAAGAATTTCGAGAGGATATAATGCGCAGAGATGTACCCATAGGCAGAATTCTCGCAAAACTAAAAATCGAGGCTAGGCGAGAGATAAGAAACTTCGGCAGCATGAAGGCAGATAAAAAACTAAGCAGGCTGTTCGGAATTCCAATCAATGCCCTGCTGCTGAAGAGAAACTATAACATAATTCACAGGAATAAAATCCTGCTGAATATTACTGAAGTGTTCCCATACGAGTTTTTCAGATAAACATATATATACAAAATCACAAAATATAAATGGTGACAAAATGGTAACGGTCAGAGTTAAAGAAAAAACTTACAGAGAATTGAACGTGCTTGCGGGCAAGCTGCAAACCAGGTTAAAGAAACCTGTGTCTGTGGACGACGCCATAAATTACCTCGTTAAGAAAAGCAAGCTGAGGGCGAGCGATTTTGCCGGAGCATGGAGCATGAGCGATAAGGAGAGAGATGAAATCCTGAAAAGCTTAAAGAAAATGTGGTCCTCATGGAGATACCAAAAAGGATAGTTCTGGACACTACAATTTTAATTGAGCATCTGAGAAATAAATCAGATACGATAAATAAACTCGAAGGCGCAGAACTGGCTACGACGGTAATAAATGCTTTCGAACTTTACTTCGGAGCCTTTAAATCCAGGAAAGTTGAGAAGAACTTAACTGCTGCGAAAGGTCTCCTTTCCACTTTAGATTTACTCTATATTACTGATTCTTCGGCAGAAAAAGCCGGGCGAATACTAGCAGAACTACAAACTAAAGGCAAGAATATGGAAATAAGGGACTTGTTTATTGGAAGTATTGCCGTGAGCGAGGGTTTTTTTATCCTAACGCACAACAAACAGCACTTCGAAGGAATACCCGGGCTTCAAGTAATTGCGCCATCCGACCTCAAATGAAGTTTTTAGGTAGAGAAAATGCTCGAAATAACTACTCCCTCCCGAATTCACACGACGCTGATTGACTTGAACGCTTCCATAGGCAGGATCGACGGTGGCATAGGTCTCGCACTGGAGAAGCCGAGCATAAGAATTAGCGCAAGAGAAAGCGACGAAATTAAAGTAACAGGTTTTTTGAAAGAAAGAGCAGAAGAAGCTGCAAAAAAAGTTTTGAAAGCTTTGAAAATTGAGGGCGGAATCGAAGTAAAAATAAAAGAAGCCTATCCGCAGCACGTTGGTCTTGGCTCTGGAACGCAGATTGCGCTCGCAACCGGTAAAGCAATATGTAAAATTTATGAAAAAAACCTTAGCATTCGTGAGATTGCAAGAATAGCGGGCAGAGGAGGCACTTCTGGAATAGGAGTGGCTGCCTTCGAACACGGAGGCTTCGTACTCGACGGAGGGCATTCGACAAAGGAGAAAAAAAAATTCCTGCCTTCTTCTGCCTCCAAAGTTTCTCCGCCGCCGGTGCTTGCAAGATACGAATTCCCTGACTGGAAGCTCGCTCTCGTCATTCCAAAGACTGAAGAAGAATTCTACGGAAGAAAAGAGATTGATATATTCCAGAAATACTGTCCAATTTCAATAGCAGAAGTAAGAAAATTAAGCCACCTTATACTTATGAAATTGCTGCCCTCGCTCGTCGAAAAAGATATAGAAAATTTTGGGAGATGCATTAATGAAATCCAAGGCATAGGCTTCAAAAAGCTCGAGGTCAAACTTCAAGCCCCTGAGGTTAGAGAGACAATGAGCGTCTGCAGGAACTACTCCTATGGTGCGGGACTCAGCTCCTTCGGACCAGCAATTTACTGCATTGTCAAGGATGAGAAAGACCTGCGCAGCGCTTTGAGAAGTAAAGAAGTTGAGGTTATAACCACAGAAGCCAGTAATTCAGGAGCAGAAATAAAGTAGCTATGAATGCGATAGAAGAAATTATTCAAGAAATAAAATTATTTCCAAATAAACGAGAGATTTATAGAATAAAAATAAGAGCGACAAAAAAGTACAGACTTGCAAAAATTCCGACAAATGCAGAAATTTTAGAGCACGCAAGTAGAGGAGACTTAAAGCTTCTGCTACCACTGCTGAGAAAAAAACCTGTGCGCACTATTTCCGGAATCGCTGTCGTTGCGGCGATGGCGAGACCTTATCCCTGCCCCGGAGAATGCATCTACTGCCCAAAAGGAGAGAATGCCCCGCAGAGCTACACTGGGAAAGAGCCAGCAGCTCTCAGGGCGAAGAGGGCAAACTATGACCCATACCTGCAGGTTGAGGACCGACTAACGCAGCTGCAAAGCATAGGTCATACGATAGACAAGGCAGAGCTCATCGTCATGGGAGGCACGTTCACAGCTCAGCCCTTAGATTACCAGAAGCAGTTTGTGAATCGCTGCCTCGAGGCTATGGAGGAATTCAACTCAAAAAACGTTGGAATAACTTTTGAGATTCGTCCCGACTTTGCAAAAGAGCGGCATGCAAATGAAATGTTGGGGCTTGGAGTAACCAGAGTAGAGCTCGGAGTACAGACGATAAAAGATTCGGTTTATGAGAAGATAAACAGGGGGCATTCAGTCAGAGACGTAATCGAGGCTACTCAAATTTTGAAAGATGCTGGCCTGAAAGTCGGCTATCACATGATGCCTGGCTTGTTCTCAAACTTCGAGGAAGACCTAGAAATGTTCGAAACTCTATTCGAGGACGAGAGATTCAGGCCAGATTTTCTGAAGATCTATCCAACGCTCGTCATAAAAGGAACGAAGCTCTATGATATGTGGATGAGAGGAGAATTCCAGCCTTATAATGATGAGGAAGCTATTGGGTTGATTGCTGAAATAAAGCTGCGAATGCCGAAGTGGATTCGAACAATGCGGGTGCAGAGAGACATTCCGAGCTATCTAATCGAGGCGGGTGTTAAGAAGGGCGATTTAGGGGAGCTCGTTTACCAGGAATTAAAGGAAAGAAATCTGCGGTGTAAATGCATAAGATGCAGGGACGTGGGGCATAGATGGTATAAAGAGGGAATTGAAGTTGATGAAGGAAGCATTAATCTTCTGGATGAAGAATACAGCGCCTCAGAAGGTATCGAGCATTTCCTGTCGGTTGAAGATACGAGCAACGATACCCTGATAGCTTACCTGCGGCTGCGCTTCCCCTCCCAAAAAGCGCACAGGAAAGAAATTGATGAAAAAACTGCGCTGGTCAGAGAGCTCAGAGTACTCGGGCAGGCTGTGCCAGTAGGCGCACGAATTCCCGAGGCAGAACAGCACAAGGGCTTTGGGGCTGCGCTGCTGAAAAAAGCTGAAGAAATTTCCGCAGAAAGCGGAATGAGAAAAATACTTGTAACGAGCGCAATAGGCACGAGAGATTACTACAGGAGATTCGGCTACCGTAGAGTAGGGCCGTATATGGGGAAGAAACTCTAAATTTTGAGAGCGGCCATCGCAAGAAAGCCGAGTGCGAGAAGCGCTATTCCAATTGCAACTGCCTCTATATCCAAGTTAAACAGCATTAAAATACAGGAAACCGCACCGAGGAAGGACAGCACCGGAAATCTTCCAATGTTGAGCGGGGTTCTGAAGCGCCTCTGCAGTTCTGGTTTTTTGTAGCGGAGGGTGATGAGTGATAGATTGACTATCGCAAATGTTACGAAAACCATGAAATTGGTTGCATTCGCAACTACTTCTATCTCGCCGATTAGAGCGAATATAGCAGAAGAAACAGTCATAAAAACTATCGCTGCATAGGGGGTTCCCCTCCTGTAGTGCACCTTTGAAAGCATGCTTGGAAGCGACCCGGACCCTGCCATGCCGAATATTATCCTCGAGGTGCCGAGGAGTATCAGCAGCACAGTATTTGAGGTTGCGCAGAGCGCTATCAAGGAGAGCACCAAAAATGCTCTTTCTCCAAAGGCTACCGAAGCGACGTCCGCAAGTGGGGCATCAGATTCCAGCAGCGCCATCCAGCCGAGCACGCTCACGCACGAAACTGCAACGAGAATATACAGCACTATGGTAATCCCTATCGAAAGCAAAAGCCCGAGCGGTATTACTCTCTCTGGATTTTTCGTCTCCTCAGACAGACGCACAATTTCTTCGAATCCAATGAATGCAAAGAATATAAGTGCGGCGGCTTGAAAAATTCCTCCCGCACCCGCCGGTGCCTCAAAATAACTCACGCTACCAAGGTGAGGAAAACCTATAAGAATAACAATCACTAAACCGCCCACCTCGACGAGCGTGAATACTATCGCAAGCCAGGCGGATTCCTTTATCCCACGGAAGAGGACAAGTGAAAACGCAGCCAGCAGGAGAACCGCAGCAGATATTGGAGAACCGCCAAAAAGCGCAGAAAAATATCCTCCGAAGCCGAGCGCCACGGTTGAAGCGCCTATTATCCCGCTGAATATTATAAGCCATGCCACGAGAAATGCGGGCTTCTTTCCAAAGGCATTCCTTATGTATTCGTACTCTGCGCCTGCCTTTGGGTATATCGAGGAAAGCTCGGCGTAGCTGAGGCCTGTGAGCGCTGCAATCAAAGCCGCTGCTATAAAAGATATCCATAAAGCATTTCCAGCAAGCCCCGCTGCCTTTCCCACGAGAGCATAAATGCCCGCGCCGAGGATTATCCCCACCCCAGACAGGGTTACCTCGAGTAGACCCAGCTCCCTTTTTAATTTCTGCATAGCGCTACTTTAAACCCAAATACGTATAAATTATCCTGTGCAGAACTGTAACTACCTAAATAGACGAAGTTTTGCGTAGTATGTCTTTGTACAAACTTTTTGAAATGTAGAGAAGTTTTCTCGCATAAATTTCTTTCAAAATTTCTCTCTCTTCTTCTCTTGTTATTTTGCCCAATTCGACACCTGCAAGAATCAAGCCCAATGTGCCAGTAATCTTGACGCCCTCACTGCTTGCAATTCTTCTAGCTCGCAGGTCGTCTGTTACAAAAACAGCCTTCTCTTTCTTAGCAATTTCAATGCAAGCATTCTCACCGCTTCCGAGATTTGACTTTTCGTCAATCGCTACCTCTAAAACTCTAAACGAATTCGGAATTTCATCCTTATCATCGATTATAAGAGAATACTCCTGCACCACTTGTTTAGGAATTAAAATTTCGCTGCTCCCGACAAGTCTTCGCAGCAAATCAATTTTCTTGAGTCTTCCAAAAACGCTGAGAGTAGTCGTATTGATTACGACCTTCATGCAATCCCTTTTGCAGTCTCGATCTCTTCTTCCAATTCTCTTCTGCTCGCTGCGCCCATCTCAACTTTAACCCCAAGAGACTCTAAAAGCTTTGCAGAATCATGAGTAGAAAGCCCAACAATGTTAGAAAACTTGCCAAGGGTTATATTTTTATTTTTATAAAGTTCAACCGCGAAATAAAAGTCAGGCTTGATAACTGCCTTTGAGACTTTGCTGCGAATATCTTTTGGTAGATTTTCTAGCACGCTGCAAATCTTCTGTACGAGAACTAAATCATCAGAAGTTTTGTCAGCGATTATTCTCAATCCGAGTTTTTTGTAAACAACTTCCATAGCAACCATATTAGATAATCGAATAGCTAACAATATAAAGGTTTATTTGAGGCGAATCTCATTGTTTCTGTATCTTCAAGCGCATCTCCACCAATAGCTACTATATCCGAAATTTCCTTAGCAACAACCCTGCAGAAAACCCTAGTTAACGCTGGAAATTAAAATTAGAATTATCTGCGCTTACTCTTTAACATGACGAAATAGCTTATCGTCTCAAACTCAAATACGTATAAATTATCCTGTGCAGAACTGTGGCGTGCGTCAGAACTGCGAGGAGTATTAATGCAGCGTAAAAAACATCGACGCCCGGAAAGATTTTAAACACTTCGAGAAAAGTTGCAGCGATTAGGATAATCAGGCGCTCCGCCCTCTCCGCTATTCCTACATCGCATTTTGGAATAACAAGCTCTGCCCTCGCCCTGGTGTAGCTGACCAAAATGCTGCCTACGAGAACTATGAAAATCAGAACGTAGTATTTCTCCAAGTACAGCATCAAGCCCAGCAGAATAAATGCATCTGAATATCTGTCCAGTACCGAATCCAGAAAGCCGCCGAACTTCGAGGTTTTATTTGCTGCCTTTGCGACTGCGCCGTCGATTGCGTCCAAGAAAGAAGTTACGAGGAGTAGATAAAAAGCGCAAGTCAGCTCCTTATATGCGAATGCTACAGCAGTCAAAATGCTGCTGATAAATCCCAAAATCGTCAGAGCATTTGGAGAAATTCCGACACCTGCTAAAACTCTGGCTATCGGAGTTATCACAAAATCTAAATAATTTCTAAACCTAGACAGCATATAGTTAAATAAACACCTATGCGTTAAAAAAGGTTATGATATGAAAATTTTGCTAATCACCGGCAAGCTCGCTGAGCCGAGGGTAAGAGAAATCGCTGAAAAATTTAACTGCGGCGTTGTCGTTGCTCCGGTAGAGACTGCCTCCTGCTTAACCCCTGAATTGATAATACAGAGCGTAAAAGGTTTTAGTGATTTTGATGTTCTTTTAGTTCCGGGACTGCTGAAGAAAGATTTGAACATAATAGAAAAAAGCACAGGCATTAAAACTTTCAGAGGTCCGAAAGATGTCGCAGATTTGGAATACGTTCTGGAGAGTATAAAGAGTATCGAACTCTCAAAAGAAATTCCTGCGGACGAGCTTATTAAGGAGACGCTCAAGACACGGGCGCTTGAAAGACTAAAAACCGTCAATTCATCTGCCTACATTAAAAAAATGCTGAAAAAACCAGGGAACATTATGGTAGGCAGCCTGCCCATCGGCAGGGATTTTCCAGTAAGAGTGCTTGCAGAAATCGTAGATGCAGGCAACCTGGGCAAAAAAGAATTGCTGCAGCAGGCTGAGTACCTAAAAAATTCTGGTGCAGATATCATAGACCTGGGCTTCAACGAAAAAAACCCAGCGGTGGTCAAATCTGCCGTCAGGCTTTTAAAGAAAAAAATTAACCTGCCTGTATCTGTCGATACGATGGAAAAAGAAAATATAAGAGCTGCCTTCGGCAATGCAGATATGATACTCAGCTTTGACTGCGAATTACTGCGCGAGTTCAGCAACGTAACAACTCCAAGCGTGATAATACCTAAGTGCGGGGATATGTCCAACAGCCCTGAGGAAAGAATTAAAATACTTGAGAAAAACATCGAGCTGGCAAGGAAAAGAGGCTTCAAAAGAATAATCGCAGACTTGATACTTCGGCCCGTTAATTTTGGATTCGTAGATTCGATTATGGCGTACAGGAAATTCAGCGAAAAGCACAGTTACCCGATACTTATGGGTGCTGGAAATATAACAGAACTTTTCGATGCAGACAGCGTTGGAATAAATGCCCTGCTTTGCGCAATTGCAAGCGAATGCAGCGCAAGTATAGTCTTCACAACAGAAGCAAGCGACAAGACGAGAGGAAGCGTTAGAGAGCTTGCAACTGCCTCAAAGATGATGCACCTCAGCAGGTTGCGCAACTCTCTGCCAAAAGATTTGGGAATCGACTTGCTGCTCTTAAAAGAAAAGAGGATAGTAAGAGAATGCCTGAACAGAGAATGCTTGCAGGGAAAGGTCAAAGCTAAGGCTGCAAAAAAGCATCCGCTTGACGAAAAAGGATACTTCAAGATTTTCGTGGGCGAGAAAATTGAGTGCGTGCATTACTTCAGGGGCAAGCCGGACGTATGCATAGAGGGCAAGAATGCCAGAGAAATCTGCGATACTGTCTATGCCATGCGTCTAATTTCAGATTACTCTCATGCTCTATATCTTGGCAGAGAATTGCAAAAAGCAGAGTTTGCGCTGAAGTTCGGAAAAAGCTACGTACAATCATGAAGATTTTTATATCTGTGGTGATAAACAAGCATAAATATGGCAAAAGTAAAGCTCACGGATACGACCTTCAGGGATGCGCATCAGTCGCTTCTCGCAACGAGAATGCGGATGCGGGACGTGCTGCCAGTCATAGAGAAGATGGACGAAGCAGGATTTTTCTCTCTTGAAGTCTGGGGTGGCGCTACCTTCGACACGTGCATCCGCTATCTCAACGAAGACCCATGGGAGCGCATACGAACGTTCAAAAAGCACATGAAGCGCACTCCCACGCAGATGCTGCTTCGTGGACAGAATCTCGTTGGTTACAAGCACTACAGCGATGACATCGTTGAGAAATTCGTGGAGAAGAGCGTCGAAAATGGCGTGGATATCTTTCGAATATTCGACGCCCTCAACGACATCCGCAACATGGAGCTTTCGATTAAAGTTGCAAAGAGGTGCGGAGCGCATGTTCAGGGGGCAATCTGCTATACCATAAGCCCTGTGCATACGATTAAAAAATTTGTTGAAATGGCGAAAAAACTTGAAGAGCTTGGATGCGACTCCTTCTGCATAAAGGACATGGCGGGCTTGATTTCTCCAAAGGCTGCATACGATTTGGTCAGGGCTTTAAAGAAAGAGATAAGCATACCTGTTAATTTGCATTCGCACTGCACTTCAGGAATGGCGCCAGTAAGCTACTTCGCTGCCTGCGAGGCAGGCGTGGATATACTCGACACTGCGATGTCGCCTTTTGCCTGGGGAACCTCGCAGCCTCCTACAGAGAGCATGATTGCTGCACTTAGAGGCACTCCCTACGATACCGGCATTAAACTCGAATCACTCACAGAGGCAACTGCTTACTTCAGAGAAATCCGGAAGAAGTATTCAGGAATAATTGACCCCATATCAGAAATCGTCGATACGAATGTGCTTCTCTACCAGATACCAGGAGGCATGCTCTCGAATTTGGTTTCGCAGCTGAAAGAGCAGAATGCTCTGGATAAGTATGAAGAAGTTTTAAAAGAGACGCCGAGAGTAAGGGCAGACCTTGGATACGCTCCTCTTGTGACGCCGACGAGCCAAATTGTCGGCATTCAGGCAGTTATGAATGTTCTCGTAGGAGAGAGATACAAGGTAGTTTCGAAGGAAGTGAAAGATTACGTTAAAGGCTTGTACGGAAAGCCTCCTGCACCGATAAGCGACGATATCAGAACAAAAATAATCGGCGAGGAGAAGCCAATAACATGCAGACCTGCTGATTTGATACCCCCTCAATACCAGCTCATGAAGGAGGAGGCTGAGAAGCTTGGAATCGTAAAAAAAGAGGAGGACATTTTAACATACGCTCTGTATCCTGCAATTGCTCCGAAGTTCCTAAAAGGCGGAATCAAGGAAGAGCCCCTAAAATTGAAGGAAGAAGTCGCTCCCCCGCCTTCTGCAATACCTACGATTTTCAAAGTAGAGGTGGATGGGGAGAGCTATGACGTGAAAGTAGAGCCGGTCGGAGGTTTCGTTGAAATAAAGGAAAGTGGCAGCGCAATCGCAGTGGCACAGAAAGTCGTGGATGGCGGCATTGTAGCGCCGATGCAGGGAATGATTTTAAAGCTGAAGGTAAAGCTCGGACAGGCTGTGAAGAAGGGCGACATCGTTGCTGTTTTAGAAGCGATGAAAATGCAGAACGACATTTTTGCTCCAAACGGCGGCGTTGTAAAGGAGATATTTGTTGCTGAAGGAGCAGCCGTCAGTCCTGGAACAGTTTTGATGGTGATAAAGTAACAGGGTAAGAATATGTTCAATAAAATCCTCATAGCAAATCGGGGTGAGATTGCGATTAGAGTCATGAGGGCGTGCAGGGAGCTGGGCATCGCAACTGTAGCTGTTTTTTCAGAGGCAGACAAGCACGCACTGCACGCAAAGTATGCAGACGAAGCTTATCTCATAGGTCCTGCGCCTGCAAGCCAGAGTTATCTCAACATAGATGCCATAATGGACGTTGCAGAAAAAACTAAGGCAGAGGCGATTCATCCCGGCTATGGTTTTCTTGCGGAGAATGCGAAATTTGCAAAAGCCTGTGAAGAGCACGGCATTAAATTCATCGGTCCTTCAAGCAGGGCGATGGAAAAAATGGGGGACAAAATCGAGGCGAGGAGAATAATGAAAAAAGCTGGAGTGCTAATAGTACCAGGCTCAGAAGGAGCGATTAGCAATGTAGATGAAGCCATTGATATAGCAGAAGAGATCGGCTATCCAATCGTGCTAAAAGCTTCCGCTGGCGGGGGAGGAATTGGAATGAAAGTCATCAACAAGGGGAAAGAACTTGAGCATACTTTTGAGTCTACGCAGGCGGTTGCGAAGTCTGCCTTTGGTAATGGAACGCTTTTCATTGAGAAATATCTAGAGAAGCCGAGGCACATCGAATTCCAGGTGCTCGCTGACTCGGAAGGTAATACTATCCATGTAAATGAGAGAGAGTGCTCGATTCAGCGCAGATACCAGAAGCTTATTGAGGAGACCCCTTCTCCAATTGTTACAAAGCGACTCAGGAAAAAAATAGGAGCTCTCGCAGTAAAGGCAGCTTCTGCTGTTGGCTATGAAAACGCTGGCACTGTGGAAATGATATATTCCAATGAGAATTTTTACTTCCTTGAGATGAATGCCCGCCTGCAGGTGGAGCATCCAATCACAGAAATAACAACTGGAATAGACTTAGTAAAAGAGCAGATAAAAATTGCATGCGGAAAAGAATTGGAAATAGAACAGGAAGACGTAAAGCACTTCGGACATGCAATGGAATGCAGAATAAATGCAGAAGACCCGCTCAACGACTTTGCTCCCTCGCCAGGAAAGATTGTCAGATACCGCTCTCCGGGAGGACCCGGTATTAGAATAGACTCGGGTGTGAGGATGGGCTATACGATTTCACCCTACTATGACCCAATGATTTCAAAACTCATTGCATGGGGGAGAGACAGAAACGAGGTAATAGCGAGAATGAAGAGAGCGCTTACAGAGTACATCATCGTAGGAGTAACCACAAATATACCCTTCCATAAGGCTGTGATGAGCGACGATGCCTTCCAGCGGGGCGAGCTGTCCACGGACTTCATAGAGGAGCGCAACATCGTGGCTAAGATACCTGCGATTATCGAAGCAGATAAAGCCAGAGAGGCAAGGCTGCAGGAAATCTTCAGAGAAGATAAAAGAATTGCTGCGATTTCAGCAGCTGTGAGCTCTTACACGGGCATGGTGAAGAAAGCAGCTGAATAGCTACCACTCCAGCGAGGGGGGAATGTCTACAGAAAAATAAACTGCCCTTTTCTTTCCCGGATTCCTTATCCTGTGCGGCAGCTTGGATTTTTGCCACATCACGTCGCCTTCTTTCAGCAGGTAATTCCTGCCCGACACCTCTACTTCTATTTCTCCCTCGAGCACGATGCGAATTTCCTCACCCTCGTGAGAATAAACCTTTGGAATGCCCTTGCCGGGCTCGATTTCGACTGTCATGCCTTCAAGCTTCTCGCTCTTTGCAAGCAGGCGAATCGGTCCTGCTCCCAGATTAATCGTCTTTTTGCTCTCTCCCTTCCTGACAACTGCAACATCTTCCATTTTTGCCAAACTTATTTATTCATATTCGTTTATAAAATACTTTATGTTCAAAATCGAGCGCTTCTATGAAGTGGACTCTACCAACGACATCGCAAAGCAGCTTGCTGCAGATGGTGCTCCAGAAGGTACTGTGGTAATTTCTGAGATACAAAGAAAGGGTAGAGGTCGCAGGGAAAGGGAGTGGTTCTCTCCGAAGGGCGGAGTTTGGATGTCCATTATTCTCAGACCGAAAGTAAGCCCTTCCCGGGCTTCGTCTCTCACCTTAGTCGCAGGACTTGCGGTTGCAAAAACGCTGTCGGGACTGTACAACTTAAAGTGCAAGCTGAAGTGGCCAAACGATGTTCTGATAAACGAGAAAAAAGTATGCGGGGTTTTGACTGAGATTAGCGCTGAAATAGACAAAATTAACTATGTAGTAGCAGGCATAGGAATAAATGCGAACATTGACATAGGTTCTTTTCCGGGCGAATTTAGAGACGCTGCAACAACTCTAAAAAATGAACTGAATAGAGATATCTTACGGGACGAGCTGGTCAAGCAGCTGCTGGAAGAACTTGAAAAACTTTATAAAATTTTTCAAAAGCAGGGCTTTTCAAAACTCAAAGAAGAATGGAAAAAATCTGCGAGCACGATTGGAAGAAAAGTGAGGATAATAACAGACAGCAGGACAATCGAGGGAATAGCGAGGGACATCGGCGAGAATGGAGAGCTTTTCGTCGAAGCGCAAGAGGGTATAGAAAAAATTATCTCAGGAGACTGCATTCACTTGCGATAGCAAGACCGCAAGTCTAACGCACTACCTAACGGTATTGCGATAGCAAGACCGCAAGACTTGCGCCTACCTAACGGTATTGCGTTAGAAAAATTTAAATAAGTTCACCAGCAATGTGGTAGAGGTTATTATATGGAGTACCGGCAGGCGAGGTATAACTTCTTCAAATGGAGATATGAATCTAACTTTGCGCACAAGCTAGCCTTGGCTTTTATCTTTGCAGGTTTAACCGGTCTTGGAGCACAGCTCAGAATTTACCTGCCCTTCACTCCAGTTCCCATAACCGCTCAGGTTTTCTTTGTACTTTTGAGCGGAGTTGTGCTCGGGAAATGGTACGGCGGGGCGAGCCAATTAATTTATATAGGACTGGGCGGGGCAGGCTTGCCATGGTTTGCTGGAATGAACAGCGGCTGGGCATATCTGACAGGAGTAACCGGCGGCTATATAGTCGGCTTCGTAGTAGCTGCAACGATAATCGGCTGGTTCGTGGATAACTTTGTTAGAGCAAGAAACTTTACCTTCCAGCTCTCGCTCATGTTCTTTGGCGTTGTCATAATATACTCTCTCGGCGCTTTGCAGTTTTATTTAGTTCTCGCTGCGGCGCCTGCGCTCGGTTTTAAAGAAGTCGTCGCAATGGCTGTGCTTCCATTTATACCCGGAGACATTCTTAAAGCACTTGCAGCAGTCGGCGCTGCAACGATGCTGCTGCCGAAGGAAGCGTACAACGGCGAAGTTGATTTTAAGGACGCAGTAAAAGCAAGATTGGTAAACACCGCCGGTGCAGTAGTCAGCGGCATACTAACAGTATTCTTTGTGCTGTTGTTCTGGCTGAAATTGTTAAGCCTCGGAGAAATAAGTGCTGCTGAACTTCTGAACCAAAGCTTCTGGTACTCCTCTTCAGCACTGTTGAGCGGTCTGCTATTGCTCCATTTCTCAAAAAAATTATTTTGATTCTTGCTTTTTCTTTGCTTCTTTTGCAATCTCAGATACCGTGGTTGCGATAAACACCCTGCCTTCCGGGTGATATATGTTCACCAAAGAAGAATCTGCCAAGAGCTCTTTCATGGATTTTAGAAGTTCTGGACTGCAAACCGCTCCCAGAGCGCATACAGAAGTAGCCCTGACTTCTTCCCTCGAATCCTTGAGGAGTGCCAGCAACTTCGGAACAGCTTCCTTGACTAGCTCTGGATTTTTTATTCCAATTAACGCAAGCGCATAGCCTGCATTCTCTTTAAGTCCTGCATTCTCGTCCAGAAACTTTATCAGCTTCGGAATCGCCTCCTTGACCAACTCTGGATTGTCGTTTCCTATCAGCCCAAGAATATAAGTCGAGTTAATTTTTACTATTTCGTTCTCATCCTCGAGAGCATCCACAAATCTATGGGCAAAATTCTTGACCAAGCTCGGATTTCCCTTTGCGAGCAGTGCGAGAGAGCACGCAGCATTCGAACGGATTATGTCGCTTTTTGAATTTAAAAAATCTATGAGCTTTGGAACAGCTTTCTCAACTAACTGCGGGTTCTCTTCTCCTATAAGCGCCAGCGCGTAAGCAGCGTTTCTCCGAACATTCATGCTCTTGTCGTTCAGAAGTTGTATGAATTTAGCTACCCCAGACTTAATCATCTCAGGATAGCTCTCTCCTATCAGGGCGATGGCAGAAATCGAAGCCTCTCGAACAGCCTTGTTCTTGTCGCCTGAAAACTCCACAAGCTTCGGTATAAACTCCTCAGCAAATACTGGATTTTCCTCCCCGATACTCTTCAAAACATTGATGGCCTTTATTCTAGCCTCTACGCCGGGATTCTTTAAAAGCTTCTCCAGAATTTTCTTATCTTTTTTTGCAGATTCTATCAATTCCCTGTCAATCATATCAATAAGAAATTTAGATAACATTAAAAATAGTGCGGGCTTAGTTCGAGCCGAAAGGACTCACACAAATGGTCCGAAGACCATAAGGCGCTCCTTTCAAACGAATTATTGTCCCGAAGGACAATACCCGTCGTTCTCGGCTGCGTATCCGAAGACTGCACGCCTCGAAACACCCAATCTAAACCCGCAATATTATGCTTGTCCTCATCGTTTATATATCTTTCTGTTGCTTTACCTTTGGTTCGCCTGCAGCGTTTGGAAAATTACTTCCCAATCCTCACTATTCCCTTAACCTTGTCAAAGTCGCTGTCGAAAGAAACAATTTCTTTTATCCCCTTCTCGCTCATGACCTCAATGCTAACTGCATCGGTTAGCGACAGTGCGCCATCATATTTCAAATAAATCTCCGCAGCTCTGTCGAATAATTTCCTGTCTACGAACGCCACTTCGCAGGCTTCGATTATATAGTTGTATACCTTAATTCCAGCTTTTCCGCCGCTGAGGGCTCCAACTGATGTAACGCTCTCAGCGAGAATCAATTCCGTAACGATTTTTTCCTCCGGCAGCGTTTTTGCAACTTCTTTTGCTTTAGCGTGCCACTGGTCCTTGTCGTTTGCTACGGCTATAAAGAAAGAGGAATCAACAAAAATCAAAGCTCTCCCCTCTGCGCCTTCTTCTTAAGCTCCACTGCATTTGCCTTCACAGATATTATGCCCATGATATCTTCGAGTCTCGCCCTCTTCCTGGGTTTCACTACTACCTCGTCATTCTTTTTTTCCCAGAGCAGCATATCACCTGGTTCAAGCCCGAACTTTTCTCTAACTTCTGCAGGCACGACAACCTGGTAGCCTTTTGAGATTTTAGTTTTCATAGCACCATCACTACTGTGAATATTGAATTTTCACAAGAAACAAGAATATTGTGAGACTCTCATATCCAGTCCCCCGCCTCCAGCTTAGTCGGTATATAAACGTCAGTCATAAACGTAATTCCGTGCTTTGCTAAAGCCTGCAGCTCAGCTTTTTCTCTATTGTCTATCATTAACTTGAGCTCAGCGTACCAGCGCTTGTTGTTTTTTATCCAGGGATACTCTAGCATGGTCTGCGCCTTTTTGAGGTCCCATTCAGTCATCTCGAGGCGTGCTGCCTTTGGTACTTTGAATTTATCTAAGTCGCTGGGAAGCAGACCAAGAAAGCGTGCACTCGGAACTGCGAGATATGCGCTCTCGAAGCTGAGCGAGATGCTGCCCCGCTTGTAAGAGGAACAAATCTGCATTCCGTAGCTGTCGCTGTCCGTAAGAACGTAGACAGGCAGTTTATATTCTTTGTTCAGCCTTCTGATTAATCGCCTGGTGGCGATGTCTGGCTGTCCTTTACCTGTTATAAGCAAACACTTGTTCTTCTTGTGGAAATCTTCTTCGACTAGTCGAATCAGCGCCGCATCCTTCTCGACTACCAGCACGTACTCAGCGCCGCAGTCAACGATATCAACTTCATCTATGAAAGGGCTCACCGACCAGCCACCCCTGCCCAAGCTGCTGCAGTTGAACTTATCTTTCCCTTCTCTCAGCGTTAAGTCGCCTATGCACACACCCTTTGCAGTTGCAACGACACGCAGGCAGGGTCTCGTGACGCCCATGGTAACTGCAATATCCTCGATTATATTGTCGCTCGCATTCTGGTCCTTGTTGAATAGCTCAGGGTCCTGGTAATAGATTTCCCTCTTCGTGAGGTGTTTCTTTTTCTCTGCCGTCTCATAGAGAACGCTCAGAACGAAGAGCATCTGAGTAAATGCAGCAGTAGTTGCGACGTTGTGAAAAGTCCTGCTTGATTTTTTGCTGCCTAAATATATAACGTCGTTTCTTTCATCGTATGAAAAATTGGTTGCGCCCCGATTCGGCACCTCAAAGCCAGGATTTTTTTTCCTTTCTATATCCCTCAAAACATCCTCTGCCGTTACATGAATGCTCTTCAGCAGTTCCTTCGCAGGCAGGTCTTCCTTTACAACTTTAGCTCTCATTCCATCTCACCTATCACAGGTCTTCTTTTTCGTATTTCGGCAGCAAGCATTTCGTAAACCTTTTCTTTTTTTGTGTGCAGCATCTTAGAAAGCGTCAGCGCAACAACTTCTGCATGCTTCTCTAAAAATTCCCTCGCCTTACCAAACTGCTCGCTTCGTTGCATTAGGTTAACATGCTGCCTGAGCTTGCGGCTCGCTGCCTGCAGCGCAAGTTTTATCTCGTCAGCTATAACGTCGTCAGCACCGACTGCCTGCTTCGCAACGCCGAGGTATTTAAGCTGGGGTGAGGTTATGTGAGCTACAAAGATAACTGGCAGTGCCGGAAGTTCTCCTTTCTTGCCCAGCTTGTATATGCTCCAGTCTATATCCCTTGCAGTCTGCGTTATTATATCGCTGCCGAATTCGTACAGCAGAGGAGTGCAGTTTGCAATTCTAATCAGCTTGTCCTGGTCTTTGAGGTTTTCGGGAATGGCACCGCCGTACATCGCAAGCACCTGAACCTGCACGGGTCTGCCTTTCGTGCTCGTGGGATTCCTCTTTATGTAAGTGTATTTCTCAGGTTTGTATATCGCAACAAATCCTTCGACAAATGTTTCATCTGGAATCGGCATCAGCGAGTCGACTGGCGGGGAAGGAAATGCCATGCTGCGAAGCGTTTCCGCAAGCAGGCGGACTTTACTCTCATCGCCCAGAATCATATTGACTGTCGTTTTATCTGTGAATGTCTTCTTCGGTAACTCGTCGCTGAGCTTGAAGAATTTCTTGAGCTCCTCGTTGTCTAGAGCCCTTATATTCAGATTCGAGTTAAACCTTCCCTTCAAAACGAGCTGCGCTGCATAGTCATAGTCTACCTCGACTTCGTGCACAAGAGTTTTCAGGTAGGCACCAAGTTTGCTTGAGTCGTTTTTAAGTTCCTGCACTTTCGAGCTCTGGGCTATTCTCTTGACTATGTCTCCTGCGAAAAGGTTGCGCTCATCGAAGTGGAGCAGTATTGAAGACCTCTCAATTAAATCTTTAACTCCTTTATCTCCAATCCTGCAGAAATTGCGCTTCAGAAATCCTGCCAAACTTATGCTTCTTATTTTCGACTGAAGCGCAAGCATGTCCTTCAACTGCCCTATGTCCACGCTGTTGGGATGCGGCGGAACAGGCTTGGGTATCGGTATTCCTATGCTGTTCCGCTTTGGGTACTCTATCGCCGTGCCATTTTCTTTTAAAATAAACGAGATGTAAGGATGAATCGCAGCCATTCTCTTTATGAACTCCAGAATATTCGCTCTGGCCCGGGAGTAATCGCCTATCAAATTTATGCTCATTTTGGTTCCGTACTCAGGGAACTCGCCCTCATACGTTTCCTCGGCGAGCTTGGTCACCTTTCCCTTTCCATAGTCATAAACGTGCCTGTGTGCCTGCTTTTCAGAGAAAGTCTTGCTTATTATTTCTAAAGGTTTGCCGGTGCTCTGGCTTGCATATATAGCAGCAGCAGTCCAGCCCACGCCCTGCTGGGAGCGGGAAGCCTTGTACTCTATGGTTCCAGTCCCGCCTGCCCTTATGATTATCTGCACCTTGTTGCGAGGTATTCCAATTCCGTTGTCCTGTATAGTAAGCTGCAATTCATCTCTTGACTTATCAACAACGCTTATTGCTACCTCTATCCTTGCATCGTAGTCGTCACTGCCAGTAGATTTAAGCAGAGCCTCTCTCGCCTTGTCAATCGCATCTGTAGAATTCTGCACTCCTTCCACAACCGCCTGAAACGGCGCCCTGGACTTTTGCCCGAAGCCTGTGTCAACACGCTTCAAGAGTTCTTCTGCAGTCTGTAACCTAATGTGTTTGTGTATCTCATCTTCTGCTTTTCTTCTAGAGATTTTTTGTTTTCCTGCAACTTCGGTAAGCAACAGTTGCTCCATATTACGACCTCTCTTTCTTTACTTTCAAGTAAGAATCAATAAGCCTGTTAATTAAATCATCATAAGTCTCTTTTTTCATTCCTATCTCCAGCAGGCGTTCTCTAGTCCTTTTCTCCAACTGTATAGTTGTTATATTTTGCATATA
>JBDRDL010000024.1:0-27537 GCA_043820925.1 Methanobacteriota archaeon
AACTGATGGAGAAAGTCGAGAGGTTCAGCATTTCAATCAGTCCAAAACTGCTTAAGAAGTTTGATGCAATTCTGAAAGAAAGGGGCTATGCAAATCGCTCAGAAGGAATAAGGGATTTGATACGCGACTATATCGTTGCCAGCGAGTGGGAGAAAAAGGAGGGCGAGGTTATAGGTTCGCTTACTCTGCTGTACGACCACGATATTCGAGGCGTTTCCGACAGGCTGACCAATCTGCAGCACGACCATGCTGCCCACATTCTAACGAGCATGCACGTGCACCTCGACGAGCACAACTGCCTCGAGGTTCTGGTAATAAGAGGAAGGGCAGAGGAAGTCAAAAAAATCTCTGACCAGCTCATAAGCTCCAGAGGCGTAAAGCACGGCAAGCTTGTTATGACGAGCGCGGGAAGAGAGCTGGAGTAGCGATATCTATTTATGTAGGAAAGTTGGAATATCCTACAGGTGAGAATAATGGAAGAAGCCGATATAACTGTAATGGGTGAAAAAGGACAAATAGTAATCCCGAAGGAAATAAGAGACGAATTGAAGCTTGAACCCAGAACTAAATTTCTGGTAATCGGCTATAAAGATATGATAATGCTGAAGAAACTAGAGAAACCTGACTTAAAAAGAGAATGGGAGTTAATCAAGTGGATAGTTGATAAAAGGAATAAGAAATATGGAACCCTGACAGAAGAAGAAATTAGAAAGGAAATAGAAGCTGTGAGAAGGAAGTAATTTTAATGGTCAGGGCTGTTTTTGATACAAACGTACTTGTCTCAGGAATTCTTCGGTCAGGAAAAATCAAAACTCTTGTGGATGCAGCAGTGGATGGGAGAATACAGCTTATAACATCTGAAGAGATAATTGATGAGTTTTCCAGGGTAATAAAAAGACCCAAGTTTAAATTGTCAAAAGAACAGCAAAACATTTTTGTGAATTTTGTTGCGAATTTGGCTTCAGTTGTAGAAACGAAAAGCGACTTCAAAGTTATTAAAGATGACCCAGCAGACGATATCATTTTGAATTGTGCATTTGATGGAAAAGCAGACTATATCGTCTCTGGAGATGAGCATCTATTGAAACTTAAAAATTTTAGAGGAATTAAAATCGTTTCCCCGAAAGAGATGATGGAAGCACTTAGACTGGATTGACCCTAGCGCACGGCAAGCTTGTTATGACGGTTACTGGGGAAAAAATAGAATAAACACATCGCTTCGTCCACTACATAGCAATAAGTTTTCGCACAAGCTTTGCTATGTAGATTAGTTCCGGCTTACGCCTTCACTAGACAGGGCTAACCATTTTTTTTCATAGTAGCACTTTTTTAATAATAGTAATATTTATATATTAGAAAGAAAACGTATTACTATGCATATTCCAGATGGATTTTTGAGCCCAAGTGTATGGGTGTCGATGTGGCTCATTGCCATTGTAATCCTAAGCTATTCTATTATGCGTGTAAACAAAAGGCTGGGAGAGAAGCATATACCGATGATGGGCGTGCTGGCAGCCTTTATCTTTGCTGGGCAAATGTTGAACATGCCTGTGGCAGCAGGTACTTCTGGACACATGCTTGGAGGCGTGCTGGCAGCAATATTTCTTGGACCTTTCACAGCCAGCATAGTTATGGCAACCGTGTTTATAGTGCAGGCAGTATTCTTCCAGGACGGCGGAATCACAGCGCTGGGAGCAAACATGTTTAATATGGGGCTGATAGGCACGATACTTGGATACTACCTCTACCAGGGGATAAGGAAAGCTGTCGGCGGTAGTAGAGGGATACTAATTGGAGCAGGGATAGCAGGGTGGCTTGCTATTGTTTTGGCGTCGGCTGCATGCGCCGTTGAGCTCGCTCTTTCAAATACATCCCCGCTAAATCTTGCACTGCCGGCGATGGTCTCGATTCACGTTATAATTGGGATAATTGAGGCGGTTATTACAGTTGTAGTCGTAGGTTATGTCCTAAAAACAAGACCAGATTTGCTTGAACTTTCAAAAATATAAGGTGGTTAAATGGCATTAAAATGGTATCATGGCTTGGTTGTGGCGCTGTTCATGGGGGTCGTGCTCTCAAACTTCGCCTCTTCGAGCCCGGATGGCTTAGAGAAGGTTGCAGAAGACTATGGATTCTTGGAAAAGGGCGAAGGCCATGAAGTGATAGAAGCGCCGATGCCGGACTACGTAGTACCAGGTGTAAGCAGTGAGACAATAGCTGCCTCACTCGCAGGCTTGATAGGAACCCTAATAATGTTCGGGCTTGCATACGGAATAGGGAAATCGTTAAAGGGAAGTTCAGTGAAGTAAACCATTCTTTTTCGTCACACTTTTTCTTTACGGTTTGGCGGGTGACATGAGCGAAGAAAAACAAAAATTAAAAATGATCATGGAATGGTGAACAAGCAGAAGATATCTTCGCTATACCTCCAGGTGATGCCGAGGAGAGTAATATGTCAAAAATAATCGGAGCAGTAGGAAAAGGTGGATGTGGCAAAACAACGCTGGTCGCTTTATTTCTTAAGAGTTTACTAGAAAAAGGAAAGGGTTTAATTTTGGTCATAGATGCCGATCCTAATGAGGGTTTGCCAAGCACCCTTGATATAAAAAACTATTCAACTATCTCTAATGTTATGGAAGGGTCCAAAGGCGAAGTTGTAAATTTTAAAAAATTTGAAGATAAACTTGAATCTTTACTTTTAGAGAACGAGCAAGAGAGATATGATATTTTACTCATGGGGAGGGGAGAGGGGAAAGGATGTTATTGTTTGATAAATAATCTATTGAAAAGTTTTATCGAAAGAAGCATCTTAAGAAAAAACTGCTACGATTATATTTTGATGGATTGTGAGGCTGGACTTGAGCATGTTAGTAGAAAGACCTCCGACTCTGTAGATGACTTGGTTATAGTTACAGACTCTTCAAAAAAGGGCTTAGATACAATTCAACGTATAAAAGATATTTCAAAAGAAGTGAAAACCGAAGTTGAAAAATTCTACGTAGTCAGCAGCAGAGTTAAAGACGAAAAAATATCTAACAAAATAAAAGAGAGATGCACAGAGCTAGACATGTTTTATTTGGGAAATATTCCTTTCGACCCTTTGGTTGAAGAGTTTGATTTTGAAGGTAAAAGTCTGCTAGAGTTGCCGACAAACTCTCTTGCGTATAAAGAAGTAAGTGAAATGTTGGAAAGGATTTTATGAGAGAAATAAGTTTAGGTAATGGTAAAGAATGAAACATGACTTCATAGACAAGTATGCGGAGTTAGATACAGTAATTCATCGGTTAGACCCGAGGGTTAAGACAGTTTCCTTCATCTCTTTCATATTTTTTGTAATTTTTACTCCGCCGAGTGAGTTTTTAAATTTCCTATTCTATTTTGTCTTAATTTTCGGCGTTATTTTAATCTCAAAGGTACCATTAAAATTTGTTTTCAAACGCTCTCTCGTAATAATCCCTTTTGTTCTGTTTGTGGCTATTTTTATCCCATTCTTTAAGCAAGGGGAAATTGCGGGTTCGTACAGCTTTGGCTCTCTGCACTTGACGCTGAGCTACGGCGGATTAATAATCCTGTGGAACGTCTTGGTTAAATCCTGGCTCTCGGTGTTTGGCATGCTCCTGCTTGCTTCAACCACGAAGTTTCCAAGACTCTTGAAGGGCTTCGAAAAGCTGAAGATGCCAGAGCTCATGGTCATGCTTCTATCGTTCTTCTATCGCTACGTTTTCGTGCTCGTGGATGAGGCGATGCGGATGAAGAGGGCAAGGGACTCGAGGAGCTTCGGTGGCTACAAGGTGCGGCAAATGAGAAGCACTGGAAATATTATTGCAACGCTGTTCGTGAGGGCATATGAGCGGGGTGAGCGGGTATATGCTGCGATGGTTTCGAGGGGTTTCTCAGGCAGGATAAAGACCCTGGGCGAGTCTAGGGTCGGCAGGCTTGACCTCTGCTTTCTGGTACTCTTCATGTCCTGCCTTGTTGTGATAAAGTTGGGGATACTATGGTGAGGAAGGCGCTGGAGATTAGGAATTTAGAGTACACCTATCCGGATGGCGCTAAAGCATTGAAAGGCGTTAGCATGGATGTCTTTGAAGGCGAAAGCGTTGGAGTAATAGGTCCGAACGGCGCTGGCAAATCCACTCTGCTGCTGCATTTAAACGGGATTCTCAGGAGCAAAAACGGAGAAATTAGGGTTATGGATATGTGCATGGAAGACGGAAATCTCCAGAAGATTAGGAGAAAGGTAGGACTGGTTTTTCAGGACCCGGACGACCAGTTATTCTCGCCTTCGGTCTTTGACGATGTCGCCTTCGGTCCCCTGAACCTCGGTCTTTCAAGGGGAGAAGTGGAAGAGAGGGTTGCGAAAGCGCTGGAGCAAGTTAACATGCTCGGCTATGAAGGAAGGTCCCCGCATCACCTGAGTTTTGGAGAGAAGAAAAGGATTTCTATAGCAACTGTGCTCTCAATTCAGCCAGAAATTCTGGTCCTGGACGAGCCCACGAGCAATATCGACCCGGGCACTAGAAGGGGGCTGATAGAGCTGCTGAATGGATTTGAGATAACGAAGATAATAGCATCCCATGATATAGAGATGGTGGCCGAGGTCTGCGACAGGGTAGTCTTGCTGTACGACGGAAAGATGATTAAAAATGGAGATGCGGGGGAGATACTAACCGATGCCAAGCTTCTGGAATCTCATAGACTGGAACCCCCGATTATGGTTCGGCTTTTCAGGGAAGCCGGGTACAGCAATGCTCCCCTGAAGCTGGGAGAGGGGATAAGAAAAATAAAAAAAATAAAGCACAATATTTATTAGCTGGCTGGATAATAAATCAGTAATGTTCAAAACATTAAGCAGCGCAACGAGGAGAGAGATTCTAAAAATTTTATCGAAAAAAGAGATGCACATTTCCGGGTTGGCGAGGGAGCTGAAAATTTCTGTGCCTGTGGTTGCGAAGCACGTTAAAATCTTGGAAGAGAATGAACTTCTGGAAAGAAAGAAATTCGGAAAAACGCATGTACTTAAAGCCGATTTAAATAAACTTTACAAAGCCCTCGATGCCTTCAGCGAATCCTTCGAGCTGAAGCTACCAAAGGGTTCGAGCATTCTGGACGCCCTGAAGGAAGTTTCAGGAGTTAAAGTGGAACGCATCGGAGACAGAGAATTCGTCACAAGCATAGACGGCGAGGAGGGCTACTACATCTACGAAGTAAACGGAAGCACTCCAAACATATCGATGAACAAATTTCTGCTTAAAAAAAATGCAAAAGTTGAGCTGAAGAAATTAGTTCTGATAAAGAGGAAGGAGATGAAGATAAAAATCAAGTAGCGCCTAGATATTTCTCTTCGAACTCCAGTACTTTCTCAATCTTCGCTTTCGTTGCCGGCTTTTTAGGAGCAGCGCTGCAGCCTCCAACTGGAACAATAGATTTTTCATATGTGCCTATTTTCTTTGCGAGGCTGATCACTTCGACCTTGTCGAAACTTATCAATGGTCGATATATCGGCACTGAGCATGCCTGGCTTATCACAAATAAATTATCCAGAGTCTGTGAGGCAACCTGTCCTAGGCACTCTCCAGTAGCAATGCCCTTTGCATTCTCCTCTCTGGCAATCTTTTCAGCAATCCTGTACATTTCTCTCTTGCAAGCCACGCAGCTGTAGTTGAATAAGCCTTCTTCCTTCAGGTCTTTTCTAACCTTCATAAGAAACTTTCCGTGGTTTACCTGCCTCAGCTTAATATCCGTCTGGTATTCTTTCAAAACCTCTACGACTGAAGCGACTCTGTTAAAAGCCTCTTCCCCAGCGAAAGGAAAAATATCCAGGTAAAGCGCAACCACATCGCAGCCCCGCTTCATCATCAGCCAGGCTGCAACTGGAGAATCTATGCCCCCTGAAATCAGGGCAACGACCTTGCCCTCGACTCCGGAGGGCAGACCTCCGAGTCCCTCGACTACCTCCTCGAAGATATAGCAGTCGTTGTCTCTAATTTCAATGAATATCTCCCCCTCAGGATTCTTCAGCTCTACCTTTATCGGAATTTTTTTCTGTATCTTTGCCCCGAGCTTCCTTGCGACGTCCTGCGAGGTGAAATCATGCCTGCCTGTTCTTCTGACTCTGAGCGCAAAGCTTTTTTTTCCTTCTAAAGATTTCTCTGCAAACTCCAAGAAGAACTTCTCCAAATCCTCCAACCCGCAGCACACACAGGGCGAGAAGGAGTGTATACCGAAGATTTTTTTCAATTTCTCTGGAGCTTCTTCTCCTGCTTCGACCCAGATTCTTCCCCTCTCCTTTTTTACTTTGCACTCAAGAGCTCGCTTTATGTTTTTAATCAAAACATTCTCCCATCCCCGCCTGACAGGCTCTGATTTTAGAGCTATTTCATCGTATCTTAATAAGTAAAGCATCTTAATTTGCGGCAAGGTTCACTTCATAAATTTTGGAAAGATAAAAATTAAAACAGATGTTTAAAGGTTGCTTATTTAACTTCCTCGAATGAAAACTTGAAAGTGTATTTCTTCAATTGAAGATTAGGCACCGCACGAGCCGCAAAGACTACACGAGGAGGAAAATCCCCTGCCACCAAAATGCCACGGACAGGCTTCTGTTTCTTATCACTAAGAGCACCAATATAGGATAATATTTGAGCAACGCACTCAGGGTTAGCAGCGCCAGCTTTCAGTTCTACGACAACGATAGCACCTTGCTGGTCTTCAGCTGTAATATCAATTCTACCAGCTTCAGTTGTTAGCTCCTTTCCTTCATCTATAATCTTTAGTCCTTGCTCAAGCTGTTCAATGTTAGAACGAAGAGCTATTTGGAGGTCACGCTCAAGCCCAAAAGTTGTTTCCATCGCCTCTATGACTTCTTCAGCTTCTGAAGGTTCATAGGTTCCCATTGTCAAATGAGCCTTTATTGCGCTGACCGTTCCTGGAGATACTCCAACTTTCGTAGCGATCTGCTCTCTGCTTAATTTTCCTTCCTTTATTAAGGCAATGATTTCAGATTTTTGATTTTCGGATATTGCACTCATTTACTTTTCACCTCGGCAGTAAAGTTTATGTTTGGGGACAAATTTTCAACGCCCCTATAGTATGCAGTTGCATTTTATCTCCTGGTAATCCATCCCCAGCTTTTTCCACATCTCTATCGTCTCCTTGCAGAGCGCAACTCTCTTGTAGTTATATTCGTCCCTCAGGTAATTGATCGCAGTCGAATACATCTTATACCTAGTCCCCAGTGGTATTTTTTTGCCCCAGTTTGATTTCTCTTTCAGGTACACGACCCAGCTTTTATCTTTAGCTGCATTTATCGTGCTCTGCAGTCCTCTAAGCGAGCCTAGAGTAATGCGCTCTGGTTTAAAACCGGAGAATATATCATCTATCAAATTCGCATAATGCCGCTCCCAGTTCTTTATCGGCACCATCGGATCTATTCTGATTCTAGTCTCATAGCCAGCTTCAAATACTTTCTTAGCTGCCTCGATTCTTTTATCAACGCTCGGCGCACCTTTCTCCCAAGTTTTTGAAACTTTCTCAGCATTTAAGGTAAAACTCACAATTAGATGGTTCTGTAAGTTTAGTTTCAGGATATTTTCTACCCTGTTTGATTTTGTTAAAAAGAGAACTCTGTGCTTGGTATTATTTGTGCTAAATAATTCACTAAGTAGAGAGGAAAATGCCTTGCTCGTATGCTCAGTAACCAAAGAATCGGAAAGCTCACCAGAATTGAGAATCTCCGGGCGAGTACCATTTTTTGAAATGAATGCCTTCAGATGCGACTCAACCAACTTAAAATCTTTGATATTTGGTCTACCATTCTTCCATTCCGGATGGAACCTATATGTGCCCTGCAAATAGCACCAAGCACAGTTGAAGTAGCAGCCGTTAGCCCATTTTAATTCCAAGAAGTGTGGGCAGACTACGTCGGTAGGTTTTTTCGGATATGATGTTTTGTTGAACAAGCAAATAATGGAACCATCGCCTACTTTCTCTACACGCCCCTCTAACTCTCCCTTTAGATTTCTAAATTTTCCTATCTCTATTTTTATGTCGCTCACTACTCTACCCCCAAGTAGGTCTTGCTGAACCAAGATTTTCTCTATGCTGGCAGACATATATATCTTCTTATTTTCCAGTGGAAATGTACCCTAATTATACTTGCGGGAGAGCGTAAAAAAAGTATTTCCTTACAATGCCTTCATCTATAGTCAGCTATGCACTCTTCCGTAAGGAAGATGGCATTCCTCACCAGCTTCCTATCGGAATCGCCCCGTACCACGCTATCGTTTTTCTCAAGCCGTCGTCTAGGGAAACCTTCGGCTTCCATTTTAACAGCTTCCTTGCCTTGCTTATGTCCGGGCAGCGCCGCTTCGGGTCGTCCTTCGGCAGTGGTTGAAAAACTATCTCAGAGGGGGAGTTGGTCAGTTTTTTAATCATCTTTGCCAGCTCCAGAATGCTCGTCTCTTTATCGCTGCCTATGTTTACTACTTCGCCCTCTGCCTCGTCGAGTGCTGCAAGCCTTAAAACGCCTTCAATTTGGTCTGTAACGTAAGCGAATGCCCTCGTCTGTGAACCGTCGCCGAAAACTGTTACTGGTTTACTGCCCAGAGCCTGTGAAATGAACCTGGATATGACCCTGCCGTAAATATCGTCCGCCCTCAATCGCGGTCCATAAGTATTAAAAATGCGAACGACTCTTGTATCCATGCCGTGCTGCAGTTCATAGGCCTTGACGAAGGCTTCACCAGCGCGCTTGGATTCGTCGTAGCAGGATCTGGGCCCGGTAGGGTTAACATTTCCGTTGTAGCTCTCAGGCGTCGGAATAAAGCGAGGGTCTGGGTCTCCATAAATTTCACTCGTGCTCGTGTACAGAAACCTTGCTCTGTGCTTTTTCGCAATTCCCAGAGCGACCCAGATTCCAAGCGTGTTTGCCTTCAAAATCTGTATGGGATACCTGGCAAATTCAAAGGGTGAAGCCCTGCTCGCAAGGTGCATAATTAAATCAAACTTTTCATCAAACTCTATCGGCTTTGAAATGTCGTGCTCAACGAACTTAAAGTTTCGCAAGCGCCGCAGGTGCTGGATGTTCTTTACCAGACCGCTCGCAAGGTTGTCAAGGCAGGTTACACTTGCTCCCTGTTCCACCAGAACATCGCATATCCAGGAGCCGAGAAATCCAGCGCCGCCTGTAGCTAAAACATTTTTGCCTTTAAAAGAAATTCCTTCTTTTTCTAAAGCAGAAGATATCTCATGAATTTTCAAGCCACTCAACTCTTTAATATCTCCCTTAAATACGTCCTCAGCTCCTTGCCGATCTCCTCGCTGCCCAGCGCAATCTCAATCGAGCTCTTCAGCCAGTCCAGCTTGTTACCAATGTCATAGCGCTTTCCCTTGAATTCATATGCATAAATTTCCTGTTTTTCTTTCAAAATCCTCAGAGCATCTGTAAGCTGGATTTCTCTGCCAACGCCGGGCTTTACTTTTTCCATGCATTCAAATATCTCGGGAGTTAAAATATACCTGCCGATTATTCCTAAATCAGAGGGAGCCTTCTCAGGCTTCGGCTTCTCGACAAGGTCTTCAATTTTATAAACCTCGCCGGTCTTTTTTCCTTTGATTATTCCATGACTCGAGATTTTTTCTCTGCTCACTTTCTCAACCGCAATCACGCTGCTGCCGTACTTCTCGAATACGTCGATGAGCTGCTTTGTGCAAGGTACCTGAGCAATGGTTATTGTGTCGCCCAAAAGCACAGCAAAAGGCTCATCGCCAACGTACTGCCTTGCGCAGTAAACAGCATCTCCCAAGCCCAGCTGTTCCCTCTGGCGTATGAAGTGGATGCTCGCTAAATTTGAGATATCCTCCAGCTGCTTTAAATAATCACTCTTGCCTGCGCTGTTTAAAGCCATCTCCAGCTCAACCGCTCTGTCGAAGTGGTCCTCTATTGCCCTCTTGCCTCTTCCTGTTATAATTAAAATATCCTTTATACCTGAAGCTACCGCTTCCTCGACAACATACTGTATCGTGGGCTTGTCATAGACAGGTAGCATCTCTTTTGGCTGTGCCTTCGTTATTGGCAAAAACCTTGTTCCCAGACCAGCTGCAGGTATCACTGCCTTCATTTTCAATCCCTTCGTCGAAATTTCACTTCGTTCATTTCTCCTCGGTCTTGACCGATATACCACTTGCCGAAGGCAAGTGTACATCTGAGTCTCGGCTTACGGGGTCTCGGCACGAGTCTCTCCACGTAGAAAATTTGCGAAGCAAATTTTCAGACGTGGAAAAGCAAAGTGCTGAGTCATTTTCTCCCCCCGTATTTCTCGAATATGCAGAGGAATATTAAATCTTCGCTGCCCCTATTGAAAACTTTATGAAAGCACCCTTTTGGAATTAAAATCAAATCATCTTTCTTAACATCCTGCTCCTTGCCATCAAGCTGAATTTTTCCTCTTCCTTTCAAGAAAAAGTAAACTTCCTCTGTTTCGCTGTGGGCATGACCCGTGGTTTCTTTATCTGAATGCAGTACAGTCATTGAAGCTACAAGCTGCTCCATGCCCAGGTCATAAACCTCGTATCTCTCGTCGCTCTTCACCAACTTCGCTCTCTTTGCAAACTCGTTAATCGGAATCTTCATAGGCTCACCAGCACCAACCTTCAGAAAGGTTGACTATCATTTCTTTTTTTCCCGAGGGTTTTTGCGATAGCAAAAAGGCTCACCAGCACAAACCCTCGTATTCATCTGCCGCTCTTGCCTCTTCTATCCTGCGCCCGTCTATAACAACCTTGCCTTTGTATAACTCTTTTCTTCTAAACTCATCCCACTCTGTGACGATGAGCACGTACCTTGCACGCTTCACCGCTTCATCTGCGGAATCGTAGTATAGCAGCTTTTCGTGCTTTCCAAAGATTTTTTTTGCTTCATTTATTGCCTTTGGGTCAGTTGCATGAACTCTTGCCCCTTTTTTCAGCAAGGCATGGATTATCTTTATGGAGGGGGCTTCTCTCATGTCGTCAGTGCCAGGCTTGAAAGCTAATCCCAAAACTGCTATGTCCGTTCCGCTAAGAGAGCCTGCTTTCTTTTCAAGGAGCTCAGCTGACCTCAGGGGCTGTGCCTCGTTCACCTCGAGAGCTGCACTCAGGATTATCGGTCTGTAATAAACTTCCTTCGCCTTCCCAACGAGAGCCTTTACGTCTTTTGAGAAGCAGCTCCCTCCGAAGCCCACGCCAGCATTCAAAAATTTCTCTCCAATCCTCGAATCCATTCCCAAGCCCCTTGCGACTTCGTATACGTCTATTCCGAGAAGCTTGCAGATGTTGCCTATCTCGTTTATGAAGCTGATTTTCGTGACCAGAAAAGAGTTCGTTGCATATTTTATCATCTCAGCAGTCTTTGGATTCGTGGTTATAACAGGGCATTTAAAATCCTTGTACAATTCGAGGAGAATTTTTGTTGACTTCTCATCTATGCTGCCAATTACGATTCTCTCGGGACACATGAAGTCCTCGACTGCATTTCCTTCTCTCAGAAACTCCGGATTCATCGCAACTCCAAAGCCGCTGCCTGCTCTTTTTTCTGAATTTTTCTCCAGCAGGGGGAGGACAGAATACTCTGTAGTTCCTGGAAGAACTGTGCTTTTAACAACGACCACGTGATAGCTGTTTTTGTTCTTTAGAATCTTTCCTATATCGCCGCTCACTTTTTCCACGTATTTCAAATCAATATAGTCCAGCACTCCTGATGGAGTGCCGACGCTGATAAAGGAAATGTCAGCAGCATTAACCGCTTCCTCCAGGTCTGCTGTGGCTCTCAGCCTCCCCTCCCTTACATTTCGCTTGAGCATAGGCTCTAAATTTTTTTCATAGATCGGAGACATGCCGCTGTTTATTTTGCTTACCCTATTCCTGTCTATGTCCACGCACACAACTTCGTTACCCAATTCAGCGAAGCAAGCGCCGGTAACCAAACCAACGTATCCGGTGCCTATTATCGAAAGGTTCATAAAATTTAAATCTACCTCTTGCTTTTAAAGCTTTTTGCAATGCAAATGTTCCTTGTATTCTCTCCCGCTTATCTTAGCTTTCTTAAACTCCCTGAGCACCTCTTCCTTAGATTTTTTTTCTCTCGCTATATCTCTGATTGTCTCCTGAACTTCCCAGGGGAATATTACCCAAGCGCTTGTCTCTCTGGCAAATATGTCAGGAGTAAACTTCGAGGAAGGCTTCTTCACCAACGTAACGACGAATATCCTGCCTGCATTTCTCTCCTTTAAATGCTTAATCGAGGCTATCAAGCTTTCTCCGGTGTCTGCGATGTCATCGACAAGCAGAATATTTTTTCCTGTTACGCCAAACTGGGTAGGGTGGAGTATCAAAGGCTTCTCAGCAGTTTTTCCAACTGATTTGTAAAATTTCACCCGAATTGTGTAAATCTCGTCGTTATCCAGAAGGTCAGACAATATTCTCGCAGGCACCCAGCCGCCCCTGGCTAACCCAACTATTATGTCAAATTCTACCTTTCTTCTTCTAATCTCCTCGGCAAGGTATTTGCACTCTTCTTCTATGTCTTTCCAGGACAAGCGAAGGTATTTCATTTGCTGCCTCTACGCTATAATGCTAACAGCCTTGTTCTTTACCGCATCCACAGGGGCGTATTTAATAAGCCTGGTCAGGGTATTGCCGGGATGCACCTGAATAACTTCGTTCTTGTAGCTGTTCAGCACTATTTCAATAATTTTGCCGACTATTATTTTATCCTTCGTGTCAATGCTGTCCGCAGCCTGCACGAGTATCATCCCTTTCATTACCTCCAAGCTGTGCAGCCTCGGGTCTATTGCTTTAGACTCGAGCAGAAATTTCTCGAGTTCACCGCCGCTTTTTTGCTGAGTTTCTACTTTACCTGTGAGATTTGTAAATGTAACCTCCCATCCTGACGTATCTGAGAAGCTATCTGCCCTAAGCAAGTCCGCAAATTCCTCGCCAGAAAAATACGTTGATATGAAAATGCCCCTGTACTCAGGGCTCCTGTAATCAACGCCTCCAATGCTGCTTGCAGCATCTCCGAAAACAGACGTAGGAATAACAACGATTCTGTTTATTTTTACATTCTTTGTTGTATTCTTGTCTATGTCGAATATCCCTGAAACTTCTTTGCCGGCTATCAGCTCTGCTCCTGACTTTATTGAATTAGCGAAGAGCGTTTTTATAGGCGCACCGCCGGTCTTTTCGTTAGGGTCTATGAAAAACGTTTCAGCCCCGCTGCCGAGCAGAAAGCCAAACCCGAGCTCGACCTCATTTTTATTCGTTTCGTCCGTGATTAGAATCAGAACATTCTCGCTCCGCATTTTCTCAAAATCGCCCTTGGCAGAAATCACGGTGCTTGCGGCATAGCCAATACCTGCCAGAAAAACGATTAAAAGTACCAGCAAAAATTTGCCCATGTTTCTGGAATTTCTACGTTCGGGATATAAATCTTTTTGGGAAAGGTTTATTTTCCTCATGGGCAATTATCCTGCATGAAGCCTTTAATAGTAGCGAGTACAAGACCAGAGCTGATTAAGCTCTCGCCTGTCATGCGTGAGTTCGACAGGAGAGGCATAAAATATGTTTTCGCTACTACCGGACAGCACTATGACAAGCTGCTCTTCAAAACTTTCATCAATGAGCTCGAGCTGAGGGAGCCGGACTACGACATAAAAGTCGGCTCGGGCAGCCAGGCTTATCAGACCTCTCTTGCAATGGTCGAGCTGGAAAAAATTATGGAAAGAGAAAAGCCGAGCGTAGTTATTGCAGAAGGCGACACCAACAGCGTGCTCAGCACAACTTTGGCTGCTGTGAAGCTGCACATGCCTGCGGCGCACGTAGAAGCTGGACTTCGCAGTTATGACAGAAACATGCCTGAAGAAATTAACCGCATAGTAGCTGACCACTGCTCTGAAGTGCTTTTTGCGCCCACTGAAAAAGCTGCGCTGAACTTAATAAACGAGGGAATTCAGTCGAAAAAAATACACATTGTTGGAAATACTATAGTGGATGCAACGCTACAGAATCTCGCTATTGCCAGGAGAGAATCCCGCATCCTCGAAAAATTTCCAAATGAGTATCTAATTCTCACGCTGCACAGAGCAGAAAATGTGGACAGCTATAAAACGCTGAAAGGAATCGTAAATGCTCTGACTAAAATAAAAGAAAACATAATTTTTCCTGCGCATCCGAGAACTAAGAAAATGCTGCAAAAGTTCAAGCTGTTCGACATGCTGAAAAAAAAGAAAAATTTGTTTTTAATTCAGCCCCTCGGTTACTTAGATTTCGTCCTTCTTCTCGGCAGGGCAAAGGCTGTTCTAACAGATTCGGGGGGCATACAGGAAGAGGCAGTAATTCTAAAGGTGCCCTGCATCACCTTGCGCAATACCACGGAAAGACCTGAAACAGTAGAAGTCGGAGGAAATATAATTGCAGGAATCGATGGCAGCAAAATACTTGAAAAGGTCAATCTCGTTCTAAATGACAGAGAGCTCTACAAAAAAATGAGGAGAGCAAAAAATCCATTTGGTGACGGTAGGACTGGAAAGCGCATCGTGAAAATTTTGCTGGAGAAGCATGAGAAAGGAGAACTCAAAATTTCTTCTCCAGATTTCACGCAGAGTTTCTGGAGGAGAGAGTTTATCGCTGTTGACTCAAAATTAGACAGCAAAAAAATCAAAAATTTGAACTTCGATGTTCTAAAGATAATTGAGAATGGAAAAGAAAAATATCCATACGAAGATGCAAAATTAAAGAGAGGGCAGGTTATAGAGATTTTGAGACGCTAGACTTGCTAGCGCAAATCCAAAAATCTCTGCATCGCACCAAGCATTCGCTCGTTCTTGAGAAGCTCTTTGACGAAATGCGAGGGTCTGTCGGTATCCTGGTATTTTATCATCAGCTCGCTTATGTTCTCCTGTATTGCTATATCGAAGAGCTCCTCAAGCTGCGCATCGCTCAGGGAATCCAACATGTTGCGAAGGGCGGCATGGATTTCTAACTCAAAGCCTATCTCTCTCTTCCACCCGTCTTCATAGTTTTCCTTCAGAAATTCTTTTGAGAAGCTCTCTTCTTCAAGAGCCTTAACGCAGGCCTTGCCGGCAATTCTCGCAGCGATGCCGCCTGTTATAACTCCCCCTCCTGTGCTCGCCTTTGTCTGCCCGGCAGCGTCGCCCACGATTAGAGTTCGCTCCGCAACCGTATCTCTGGCAACCTCGACAGAAAAGCTGCCCATGTTAAACTCCAGAATGCTCTTGCTCTTGATTTTCTTGCTCGCAACCGGGTGCTGCTCCATGAATCTCCGCAGATACTCCCTAACCCCTGCCCTGGGCTCCCTAACTCCTACGCCTACCTCGTACACATTTTCCTTCGGAAGAATCCAGGCATAAAAATTTGGAGCATATTCTCGACCAAGATAGACTTCTGCTATGTCCTTCTCCATTTCGATGCTATCTACTTCCACCTGTGCAGCCGCAACAATTTTCTTTGGTATCTTTAATCCAGCCCATCTTGCAACATTGCTCCTGATTCCGTCCGCTCCTATTATCAGCTCTGAACTCAATTCGCCGCTACCGTCAATACCATCGGTCTTGACTAAAACCCCGCCGTTTATTTTTACTGCAGTAACCTTTGTTTTTAGCTTGAACTCGGCTCCTGCCCTCGCTGCTTCTTTCGCAAGGAATTTGTCGAACAGCTTTTTCTCCACAACTCTGGCTCTCTCTACGTTAGAATAAGCAAGCAGCTCTTTTCCGCTCGGGGAATAAAATCTCCCTCCTTTTATCGTGCTTGAGATTACGCTTTCGTCGAGCTTTAAATCAAGAGCAGCAAGCCCGGAAACGCTGTATAAGCCAGAGCACTTGACGGGATAGCCGATTTCCGGGTGCTCCTCCACAACGCATACTTTGCAGCCTTTCCTTGCTATTTCCTTGGCTGCGATTAAACCTGCGGGTCCACCGCCAGCGATAACGACATCGTAATCCATAAACACAATTCAGCAACAATTATATTTAGTTTTTGATAAGATAATGACGCATGAACGAGTTAATGGCTATTCAAATGCAAATCGTGGACATGCTCAATCCTAATACTCCCTCTCTTTTGGATTATGTCTTTATTTCTATCTCGCTCCTCGGCGAATGGAAATTCCTGGCTGTGGCAAGTTTCATAGTACTTCTGAAAGACAGAAGCCTTGGAAAAAAAATGCTGCTGGTTTTTGTTATTACCCTCATATTTCTGTTCCCGATAAAAGCGCTGATAGACGAGCCAAGACCTTATGTTGCCTACAAAAACATACGAGAGGTAGGGTGGCACGACGAAAGTAGCTCTTTCCCGAGCGGTCATGCCGCATTTGCCTTTGCATATTTCGTTATCCTCTCGAAAACGTTCGGCAGGAAAAAAACTTTTCTTGGAGCTGCACTGCTAATCGCATTTACAAGGCTGTACCTGGGGCAGCACTATCCTCTCGATATCGTTGCCGGCGCTGGTTTGGGACTGCTTGCAGGATACCTGACAAATTTTATATACTCTAAAATAGAGTTGAGCTCATGGAAGCATTAGAGGTGCTCAGACTCTTTTTCGGATTAGCGCTGGTGCTTTTTATTCCGGGATTTGCCCTAACGCTTGCACTCTGGCCGAAAACCAAGAAAGAAAACACCATAGACAGCATCGAGCGAATTGCTCTGAGCTTTGGGCTGAGCATCGCTATCGTTCCTCTGATAGGCATAATCCTCGACAAGACCCCCTATGGCATACGCCTTACAAGCATAGCTGCGTCGCTAATTTTAGTTACAGCGCTGTTTTTCGGAATATATTTTTACAGGAGAAGAAAATGGAATGCAAGCAAGTCATTGTCGTGAGAGCTGACCTGAAAATGAGCAGGGGCAAGACCTGCATACAGGTGGCGCACGCCTCGCTGAGCAGCGCAGAGAAAGCAGCAAAAAATGTCGAAGAGTGGTACCGAACCTGGAAGAAAGAAGGTCAGAAAAAAGTAGCTGTTAAAGTAGCGAGTGAAAAAGAGCTGCACGGGCTTTACGAAACAGCAAAAAAAGCGAGGCTGCCCTGCTATTTAGTGCAAGATGCAGGACTGACTGAGCTGGAGCCCGGAACAATAACAGCGCTCGGCATAGGTCCTGCCCCTAACGAAATGATTGACAGGATAACCGGCAGCTTAAAATTATTGAGCTAGCAATCGTTAAGATTGGTACTAAGGGTCAAGACAGCCCGGTGGTGTAGCGGTCAATCATGTGGGCCTTTGGAGCCTGCGACGACGGTTCGAATCCGTCCCGGGCTATTTCTGAAAAGTATTTATAATTTGCAATTTTAATTCAACGTAAATGAAAAGCCCTTACAAACTTGACCAATTGATTGGCTTGGAGCAATTCGTTACCAGCAGCAGAGGTATTGGCGGAAAGCTGCGCACCAAAATCGAGGATTTCTTTGTTGCCGAGGTTTATAATGTTGAAAATCCCGGCGGGGAATACACTCACTTCACGTTAGAAAAGAAAAACTGGAATACCATCGATGCAATAAAGGCAATTGCAAGGTCGCTCGGCGTTTCGCACAAGCGCTTTGGCTATGCAGGAACAAAGGACAAGAGAGCGCTGACGAGGCAGCGTGCAGCTGTGTGGAAAATCGAGCCGGAACAATTAGCAAGTGTAAAAATAAAAGATATTGTTCTCTCTGATTTCAAAAAATGCAGCGAGAGAATTTCGCTCGGTAGTTTACTCGGAAATAGATTCAGAATTGCAATCAGAAATATCAATTTTAAGGAAAAAGAATTGAAGGAAATTCTTTCAGAAACTGCAAAGCAGCTGGGTGAAAGAGGCATCCCAAACTACTTCGGCTACCAGCGCTTTGGAATAATAAGACCTAACACGCACATTGTCGGCAGGGAGATAGTAAGGGGCAATCTCGAAGGTGCTGCAATGGCTTATTTAGCGAATCCGTTCGAGGCTGAAAAAAAAGATGCATACGAAGCTAGAAAACTCGTGCAAGAAACAAAAGATTTCAAGAAGGCGCTGGAAATTTTTCCGATGCGGCTAAACTTCGAACGAAGCATGCTCGATGCCCTGGCAAAAAATCCCAGAGATTACGCAGGTGCACTGAGAAGGCTTCCAAAAAAACTGCGCTTAATGCTTGTGCACGGCTACCAGAGCTACCTGTTTAACAAAATTCTCAGCAGAATGATTGGAGAAGAAATGAGTATAAAAGGAAAAAAAATTCCCTTGTTTGGGTATGAAAGCTGCTTCAGCAAAGACATGCAGGGCGAAATAGAAAAAGAAATTATAGAAGAAAACATTGCTCTCGAAAATTTCAAAATTAAGTCAATGCCTGAGTTGAGCTCTGAAGGTTTACTCAGGGACGCATGTATTGAGACGAGCCCAGATTTCGAGATTGACGAAGATGAGATTAACGAAGGAAAATTAAAATGCATCGTAAGTTTCGACCTGCAGAGGGGGAGCTATGCTACTGTTGTGCTCAGAGAATTTATGAAGACCGAGCCGATGAGTTACTGATTCGCAACTCAGATTTCACCTCTCCTAAACTTCTCAATTATTTCTTTATTCTTGGAGAACTTCCAAATGAATCTATTAGCCTCCTCCAGCCACTCGAGCTTCATTTCTGGAGCGAGGGACGCATATTCTTTAATAGAGGCTGTAGAGCAGGAATAACTATAACCTTTTTTCTTCATACTTGCCCTCCTTCAATTTTTTCACTTTCTTCAAAGTCTCTATATCCGAGAGGTCCTGCTTTCTTGCTGAAATCTTCTTTAATATTATAAGGTGGTCAAGAGATATTAAAGGTATTTCCAATCCACCTGCTTTTACAATTTCTCTTGATTTGTACGCGGCATCAAAATCGATTGGGTTTTCTATAAATATATCTATCTGCTGGTAAGGCTTCGATGGATGCCAGAAGGTAAATACGTGCATTTTTTTCTCTTTTCTGGGAAGATAGCCGAGCTCTGTAACAGCTTCTATAAGTCTCAGAAGATTCTCCTTACTCAGGTCTGCCATTATATCCAAGTCTGCTGTCATCTTTGGTACTCCGTGCAAGTTAACCGCCAGGCCGCCTACAATGACATACCGTGCCTTCTTTTGATTGAATTTTGAAAAAACGTCCTCGTAATACATTCTAATACCTCGCCGATGAGTTACTGATTTCTTTTTCAATTATGTTGAATGGATTTTCTAGGCTTTTGACGAGGCTTTTCGCTTTTCTTCTCAGCTCTGCTTTCTTTTCAACGAGTCCAGGCAATGCTCTTGAAATTTCCTTTGGATTCAAAATGTGCTGCATTAATCCTTTCTTAATCAGAAATTTATCCACGCCAAGCAGCTCCTGGGGATAATAGGAGATGGTCGGAGTTCCGAGCAGTGCTGCCTCGCGATTCATGGTGCCCCCGCCCCCGAGAAAGGCTTTGGCATGGTAAATTAAATTTAAAGAATCAACATTCTTAAGCATGACTGCGTTTTTGAATCTTTCCCTTCCCCTCGGAATCACTGCAACTGTTTCCCCTCGCTTCACTAGGTCTATCATCCTTTGAGTTGTGCTTCTTCCTCTGAAATAAGAGGCGAAATAAGGTTCTGGTCTTATCAGAATATAGTCGTCTATGCCCAGCTCGTCTGACTTGCTCGGCTTGAAGCGCTTAACCTGCGCAACCTCGCAAAGACCGTTGAAAGTTTTTATTTGCGCTTCGTTTGCCCCCTGCTTTACCAATGTCGCACGATTAAGAGCTTTTGGAACAATTATCCTGGAGCAGAGAGGCAGAACCAATCTGTTCTGGTGTTCTGCATATTCGTTGTCGATTACTTGGATTGCCGGTATTCCCAGACCAAATGCTACTCTCGGAAGCTCGACGGACTGCTTTGAGATTGCAGCTTGAATTTTTTCCTTTGAAATTATCCCGGCCAGCGCTGCGATTCTCTTTGAGCTTTGAATCAGCTTTTGTTTTGCATCCCTGCCGTGCTTTCCGACCGCAATACAATCAATTCCACGAGAATCCAAGAGCTCAGTCAGTCCTTCAAATTCCCTAGTGGTAACTAGCGCATCGTGCTTCTTTATGAAATCTTCAAAGAACAAAACGTGCGGAAGGTTGGTTATGTCTACCCAAATGAATCCATTCGTCGAAACTTCACTTCGTTCGTTTCTCCTCATGTCTTCACCCAACCAATTCAGCTCCAATCGCTATCAGACAGAAGACTGCTTCAACTGCCCAAACCCTGTGCACTAATTCATTCTCGCCCATCGCCCTTCTCCTAAGAAATAACCTCGGCAGGGAAAGGTTAGCGCCCTCTTCCGCAATATCGGAATGAGGAATGTAAAGCTTTCCGTCCTTAACTCCAGTTGGAACTTGCGACTCTCTGGTCATTATTCCTGCTGAAAAGTACTTCAGCGCTGCATCGATGGCATAGGGGATAAATACGATTGCTCCGCTTAGCTCAAACTTTCCAAACACTATCGCCGGAAATAGAGCTGCGCCGATTATGAGCGTGCCAACATCGCCTGGAAAAACTCTTGCAGGATATTTATTGAAATACAAAAATGCCAGCAAGCTTGCGAACATGACCGAGGAAATAACAAAGCTAACTTCTGCTTTATTCATATATGCAATCGCCGCTACTCCCAATGAAGCAATCGCTCCGGTGCCTATCTCAAGACCATTAAACCCTGCGAGCATGTTTGTGAAGTTGCACGCAATCATAAAAAAAACTGGCAGAGCAATGAAATAAATTATCCCCAACTCACAGCCTCCTATGGTAGGAATTGAAAAAGGAATTAGCAGGAATCCTATCAGGGTGAGAAAAACAACTTTTTGCAGAGGTGTTAAAGCCTTAAATCTATCTGCGATTCCTAAAATTCCAACCAAGGAAACAAGAAGCAATGTGATGAGAATTTCTGGTTTCCTGTGCAGCGCATATGCTAGTGATATGGAAAGCAAGAACCCAGCCAAAACAGCAAGTCCGACCATCTCTGGAACTTTCCTGCCGTCTTTTTTATGTAAATCTGTGCCAACAATGCCTCTCCTCTCCAATTTTTTTGCAAAAATTGGGGTGAGAAGGAATGTTATAACAAACGACAGAACTGCAAACATAGCCTAAAATTGCTCTGCTAAATACAAATACCTTATCCTTCTGAGGGTCTGCTGAAACTACCACCGGTCTCGGCTTCTCACAAGCTAACGCAATACCGTCAGGTAGTGCGCAAGCTGGCGGTCTTGCTAACGCAAGGTAAAGCAAAGATAAATAAAAAAGTATGCTCGTTAGTTGAACTCCAACCTCTATTAGAATGAAAGTGTGGGTCAGGGCTATGGCATACAGGCATGTTCGCATTGTATCTCTTAAATACCATTCTTTCTTGCGAAAGCTTACGGTCTTGCTCACGCAATTGTGCATTGTTCCTAAATATGCTCCGAGCAGAGCGCAGGTAAGCAGTATTCCGAGGACTCCGAAATCCAGCATAGGAGAGCCGAGCAGCGTTGAAGTGATTATGTGCGGCTTTTCGTAACCCAGAACTGCTGTGCTGACAATTTCCTGCGTGGTACTCAGTAAAGCCTCTCCATGCAGGTAGCCGAATGGAAAACTCAGCTGCACTATTTTGTCGAATACTGAAAAGGTAAGACCTGCTCTGTAAAAAATGTATAGCTGGGGTTTTATATTCCAATTACCATAGGATATGCCTGCAATGTGGGTGCTCACTACTGTAAGTAGAAATACTACGCAACCTAAACCCAGGAGCAATTCCCTGGCAGAAATTCTCCTAAGGAATAGCCCAACGATGCTTGCAGAGACCAATATCGCTATCGCATCGCTCTTAAATCCTGAAATCGCAGCCAGGAGAGCGAGCAGAAATATCGTTGCCAGCGCTTTTCTCTTCTCGTAGAAAGCGACTAGCAGAACCGCAGAGAAAACAGCGAAGCCGTGGAATAGGGCTCTTGCTGGCGCAATTGCTGCCGCCTGTCTCGAAACTGCACTTAAGATAGGTATGCCCCCAAGCAGCATTAAAAAAGAAGAAAAGAAGGCAATAACCAGTGCAATAGAAATTAAAAGATTTACATCCTGCAGCCTTTTCGAGATAAACCACAGCAAAAAAGCATAGCTGCCTGAGACTGCGAATATTATAGCGAGAGGTAAAGGAAAGGTAAGATAGAGAGCAAGCGAAGCAGCTGTGAATATAGATGCCAAAACTAGGGGAGCATTACTAAACCTTGACTTTCTCCCAATTTTTACAGAAAAAAATAAAACAGTAATGCCTAAAATACTCAACATATAAGCCAGAAAAGACGGTTCGTTCGAGAAATACCCTCCCGGAAGAAGTAGGAACTCCCTGGTTGCGATTTTGAAAGAAATGAAGGCAAAGAGTAAAAAAACAGCATAAACTATTGAAACAGAAATCTCAGGTCTGAGCAAGAATTCCGATAGGAAGCTGGCATGCACGCCATCTTCCTGGCGGAAGTCATCTGTTTTTAAGCGCTTCATATACTGCATCTACTTCACCTGCCATCTTTTTCCAGCTGAATTTCTTCAGGGTTTTCTTTCCATTTTCTATCAGCTTTTCTCTGAGCCCTTCGTTTTCTAAAACCTGGAGTATTCCCTTTGCCAGCTCCTCTGGATTCTCTTTTTCAACAAGAATACCATTGTATTCATGCTCTACTATCTCTACTATTCCTCCGACTCTTGAAGCGACCGCTGGAACTCCAGCTGCCATAGCATCGAGCAGAGCTAAACCGAAGCCCTCTTCTCTCGAAGGCAGGACTAAAACTGCGCTCTTCTCAAGAAGACTGTTCAAGTCTTCTCGATAGCCGAGGAAATTTGTATCAACACCTAACTCGTTGCTCAATTTCTGCAAGCTCTTTTTCTCCCTGCCGTCTCCTATGATTACGAGCTCTGCGTCCGGGAATTTCTCCTTCACGCCTTTGAACGCCCTTATTAAAACATCCACGCCCTTCTGCCAGACCAGACTTCCCACGAATGTTACAGCCCTGCCTTTCAGCTGAAATTCCTCTTTTTTTTCTTCACGAGCAGGCACCCCGCCATAGATAACTTTTATCTTTCCTTCGCTGACCCCAAGCTTGACTGCTTCTCTTTTCAAAAATTCGCTCACTGCGATTACGGCATCAGAATTGTCGAGCACGAACTTTACTGCCTGCCTCGCCGCACCTTTTGCCAGGAGCGTTATATCAGAACCGTGCAGGGTTACGACGAGCGGCTTCCGCTGCACTTTCTTGAGCAAAACGCCGAGGAAGCCCTGAGGAACTGCATAGTGCGCATGGATTACGTCAAACTCTTCTTTAATTCCCTTGAAAAATCCAGAGAATATAAAGCTGAGCGCCCTAAAGACCGGAATATCAACGTAATTCCCGTAGGTGAGAATTTCAAATTCGTTCCTTGAATGACTGATTAAATTCTCAACGTGCGTTACAATCCCGCCCTTCCTCGGCTTCCAAATAGTTATGAGCAGTATGCGCATGCTATTTTCTTGGCTGCGTAGCATTAAAAAGCTTGCTTCGAAAGGTTTTTTAATACTGCCCAGAAAGTTAAAAACATGAGGAAGACTGTAGTTTTATGCCTGCCCCACTACAGGAGCCTTTCATTCAAATACATGACAGCCTTGATTAACCTCCTGCTGTTCAAGCAGGATAAATACTCTATAAAGAGCGCTGTAGCGCTTGATGCTCTTTACGTGGACTTCAATAGAAATATTATAGCGAGAGATGCCCTAAAGCAAAATGCAGACTACATGTTCTGGCTGGACAGCGACATGGTGGTCGAGGGAGATACGATTCTCAAATTAATGGAGCACGATAAAGACATAGTGAGCGGGCTGTACTTCAAGAAGAGGGACCTCGACCCGGTAATGTACGTGCGCAGGGGCAATTTATACGAGTCCCTCAGAGAATGGGGAAAAACAATATTCAAAGTAGATGCCGCAGGCATGGGATGCGTGCTGATAAAGTCTGAAGTATTCCGCAGCATCGAGCCTCCCTGGTTCGTGTACAACGTTAGAGAAAACAAGGGAGAGGATATTTACTTCTGCGAAAAGGCAAGGGAAGCTGGCTATGACATCTGGGTAGACCCGACTGTCCTGCCAGCGCATCTTGCTGAAAAGGAAATTGGCATGGAAGAATACTTAGCGATTCCGAGAGGAAGCTGGCGAGAAATGCCATCTTCCTTACGGAAGAGACGCAAGCAGTATTAAAAAGCTAACTATAAAGAACATCGCAACATTGAAATCTACCAGACCTGTTTCTATGCCAACTAAAACGTAAGCAAGTAAGAATGAGAATATCATCGTGGCTAAGTAGCTTTTGGTTTGCTTCATCGCATGATACGCTGCTCCGACAACAAATCCTAAAACAAGGGTGAAAGTGATTACTCCCGGGATGCCAAAATCCAGAACTACTGTGCCCAGGAGCGTGGAAGTTATAGATACCTCACGCACCCCAAAAATGCTTGCCACCATAGTTCTGGGACCCAGTCTTGGTCCTGGTATAAAGGAAAAAAGTGAGGAGAAGGTTGCAAGAAAAACCGTGCCGTGGTTTGCCCCGAATACCCAGAATCTGTTAATCAAGTAGTCGTACACGCCCAGAGTCAGCCCGATTCTCTTTCCAATAACTTCAAAAAATCCGACCATGGCGCCCTGGCTTAATGCACGGTAGTAGCCGAGAAAAGAGATGGAGAATAGAGCAGCAAAAAAAGAAGCAAGTATTTCAGTTATGCCCAGAATGCGCAGATAGTACATAGAGATTGAGCAGCCGAGCAGGGCAACTATGGTCTGGGTTCTGAAGCCGAGCAGAGAGATCAAAAAAGTTACGACAAGCATAACTAAAATCGCATAAATCCTTGCCTCCCCTATCCCAATTCTTCCCTGCCTCAAGTGCTTTCCTATTACAGATATAGCTAATATACCTCCGGGCACTGTAAGGGAAGCGAGCATCGTAAAAATCACGCTCAGCTTTCGCCTTGCAGCCGGCTCCAAGAGCGGAATCGCTCCGGCATAGAATATATCATACGCAAGCGAAAGCACGCCGACAGCAAGCAAGATGGCAGCTATCCTCTCGATATAGTTCTCTAAAAATATTTCTCTGAACCTGAGCCTTGCAGAAAGCCTGACTCCAAGTATGAAGAAGATAATTCCCAGCAGAATTGAAAACAAAGCTAAATTTGATACGGCATAGCTGCTTATCGCAACGAAGGAAAGATAAACGAGAGGAAAGGATATCGCCGGATGAAAAAGCTCAACTTTACTTTTCTCAACCCTCGCATTCACCGCATCCAGGGCATCGAATAATCGCCTTGGATAGAGGGCAGGAAGTCTAAGCAAGGCTGCGCAGGTTAAAGATTTCAAAAATGCTGCCTGAAGGAAGCCTGAGAAATTTATAATATTGAAGCAGCTCCTGCTATTTTGAAAAGAAATTTGGAAAAATCTGGCGACCGCAGCTAAGAATCGAATAACCCTGCTTTCTTGTATCATTGCAATTCCCTTAGACTCGCTAGGACATATCTTCCTCTGGTTTCAAGTAAATTCTTGTCCGGCTCTTTTTTGAACCCGGCAAAAACTTTTCTCTCCTCTCCGCCTATCACGACTTTAGCTGCACTGACATTGAGTTCCTGCAGCTCTGAAAGTTCCGCTAACTTCAGCCGGAAAATAACCTCGCTTTCCCTGCCTGGAAGTAGGGAGTAATACTCCAGCAGGTACAGCCTCCCAAATTCATTGGAGAGCTCCTGGGCTGTCTTGCTTGGATTTGTGAAAGAAATATCAAGGCTCAAAAGCAGGTGCTCTGCCTTCAAGTTGTTTGAAAATTCTGTAAAGTATCCCAGGAACTCCTCGTAGGTAGAAAAACTCATCGGCTTTAATTCATAGGCTGCAACGTACTCGTCGAGTGGTCTGAATTCTATTTTAGAAGCTGCCACGTCTTCAAGGTAGCCCATGCTTCCTCCAATCCAGAGCATGTTTCCATCCTCTGATTTGAACTTAAAAGCTCCTGCCTCGGTATCTGTCAGCAAGCCTTTTTCCATAAATGGCTCTTCATTGGCTATCCACTTTCCCTCGATATTTGCTTCGATTAAAAATCCCTTAGACTCAAGCTTCTTGTACGCAGTTATCGCAGTGTACATCTGCTCCCCGCTGAAGGTCAAGGGCTTAGCCATAACCTTTGTTCCGAGAGAAAAAATCAGAAATAGCACAATTACTGCTACAATCAAGTCTACAGCATTTATTCCTATGAACTTGCCTTCTTTTGTGTCTAAAAGCTTCATTTTCTAAACCTTGAATATGCAAAATAACCCAGATTCACCAAAAAAATAATGAAGAACATTCTTTCGAACATCTTCATAAACACCTCAACATTGAGCAGCGAGTCCCCGAATATCTTCGACATCACGTAAATAAAAAGCAGGTAGAGATAATCAAATGCAAATAAAAATTTATTGAAGAAAGCCTTGTACAGCTCGAATACATTCAGCTGAAACACGAGATACAGGGCGACCATCTGAACAAGCGTCAGCGCAACCGCAGCGCCGATGACCTCGAAGAAAGGCTCGACCTTCTTCCAACTTTCGCTCCTGAAAATTTTCATTTCCATGAGCAGAAAGTTACTGCTCAGACAATAAAAACCTTTCTAATTAAGGGTGCTGAAAAGTTATTTATGCTGAAAGTGCGAAATTTCGCTCATGAAAGTCTCGGTTGTGATGCCCTGCCTCAATGAGGCAGAAACTGTTGGAATGTGCATCGGCACAGCCAAGGAAGCGCTTAAGAAATTGCAGTTGGAAGGAGAAGTAATAGTCGTTGACAACGGCTCCACTGATGGCTCTACCGAGATAGCAAGAAAGCACGGCGCAAAGGTAGTGCACGAACCCAGGGAAGGCTACGGCAACGCATACCTGCGGGGATTCCAAGAAGCCATGGGCGAGATAATAGTGATGGGCGATGCCGACGGCACCTACCCATTTGAAATGATACCAGAGTTCGTCATGCCTATATTAAACGGAAAAGCAGACTTTGTTATCGGTTCGAGGCTGAGAGGCCGGATTTTGCCCGGAGCTATGCCCTGGCTGCACCGCTGCATAGGCAACCCCCTGCTTACAAAAACTCTTAACCTGCTTTTTGGAAGTAACGTCTCAGATGCTCACTGCGGAATGCGGGCGTTGAAAAGAGATGCCCTCGAAAAATTGCGCCTGAAAACCTCTGGAATGGAATTTGCCTCGGAGATGGTTATTAAAGCTGCGAAGGCAGGATTGAGAATTACAGAAATCCCAATCACCTACTATCCAAGAAAAAGCGGAACGCCAAAGCTGCACTCCACCATAGACGGCTGGCGCCACCTGAGATTCATGTTTCTCTACAAACCTGCAGCTCTATTTTTGGTTCCAGGAATATTCGCTTTCATAGCAGGACTTAGCATGCTGCTACTGCTCACAACCCGATTTCACTCCATGATACTCGGAAGCCTGCTGATGATTGTAGGTTTCCAGACCATAACCTTAGGATTGTATGCAAAAGTCTATGCAGCAGTGTACGGGA
>JBDRDL010000025.1:0-31854 GCA_043820925.1 Methanobacteriota archaeon
GGCAGAAGGTAGCCTCAGCCAGAGCATTATTTTTGCTGTTTCTTTGATGAGCATTTTGGGCATTCATGAGCTTGGACATGCGCTAGTGGCAAGGAGGAAAGGCATAGATGCCACGCTGCCTGTTTTCCTTCCAGTTCCTCCTCACGTTTTTCCATTCGGCACCTTGGGAGCTGTAATTTTCATGAATTCTCCAGTTCCGAACAGAAAATCTCTGCTGGACGTTGGAGTAGCAGGTCCGATAGCAGGATTTCTTCTCTGCCTGCCGATTTTGGCAGTCGGACTGGCATACTCGCAGGTCATGCCGCCTTCTGCTGTGCCAAAGGAAGGGGAACTTTTACTCGGACCATCGCTTCTTTTTTTGTTTTTGGCAAAGATTATTCTGGGAGATTTTACGTTAATCGAGCTGCATCCACTGGCGATAGCAGGCTGGGCAGGTTTGTTTGTTACTTCTCTGAACTTGCTTCCGATGGGGCAACTCGACGGAGGGCACGTTGTAAGGAGTTTGCTGCCCGTACACTACAGGAAAGCTTACTATAGCGTTGCTCTGCTTCTAATCGCTGTAGGTCTGGGCTTCTGGCCCGGCTGGATTTTCTGGGTGCTGGTCGTGAGTTTGCTGACCAAGATGGAGCATCCAGGTCCGCTGGACGATGTTTCAGAGCTGGACTTGAATAGAAAAATTCTTGCCTTTATAGCGTTTCTAATACTCATAGTATCTTTTATGCCGGTGCCAATAATGCCAGCTGAACTAGTGAGATTTAAATAGTTAATAAAACAATATAATTCTCGGTGAAGGTGGATGAAAGGCGGCATTGGGTTCATAAAAAGGTCAGAAATTGCACCGGAAGGTAAAGATTCCGACGTTTGCGCAGAGTGCAGGGCAGCCGGGCTGAACATATGCGAGGTAGACGAAATCTGCCAGATGAGACTTGCAAATGCGCTGGGGAAACCGCATACCGAAATAGCCACTTCAATAGACCACGCCAGAAAAAAAGGACTGATAGATGTCAGGTACGTTAAGCTCAAAGACAGACCCAAGAGGTTCATAAGAATAACAGAACAGGGCAAGATGTTCTTCGGCAGTCAGAATTTATATAAGTAGAAGCTGGTTTTCTTGTAGTTTACAATTTTACCCCTGGTTTTAACAAAATCTGAAGAAAGCGAGCGAACGATTAAATCAGCTCCAACTTTGCGGGCAATGTTCTCCAGATGAGGATATAGCTCAGGGGGAGGTCTTATTGAGTATATCAGCTCTGCATCTTTGTATATGCTGATGTCCGGCTCTGCAACATCGTCTTTAATTATCCCTCCACTCTCAACCACATCAGTGGCGATTATCTGCGCATTTAGCTTCTTTCTCAGCTCCTGCAGCACAGAAAATTCCCTTCCCGCACCTACCTCGACTATTTTTTTCGCATTCGAATAATTCTTGGCAATGTATTCAGCAAAGTCTTTATAATCCTGCAGCATTCAATCACCTTTTATGATAGAGATGGTTCCATTCGGGGAAGTGGATGCAAAGCTATTACAGGATATTTGCAAGGAAGTTGAAATTGTTTTCGGTGAATGCGCTATTTCAGGCAAGAAACTGCAAGTGCCAAAAGAGAATTTTGACGAGAAAAGAAAGCAATACGAATCCAAGTACTTCCTCGAAGTACTGGCAAGGCATGCGAAAAATTCTAATGCAGAAAAAATTTTAGGAATCACAGACGAAGATTTATTTACCCCCGGCCTGAACTTCATATTCGGTCAAGCGTACGTGAGTGGGAGAATTTGCATCATCTCCACGCACAGATTGAATCCAAGGTTTTACGGGGCGAGAGAAAACGAAATCCTGCTGCTCGGGAGGTGTGCGAAAGAAGCTATTCATGAGCTGGGGCACTGCTTTGGTTTGGAGCACTGCAGCGACAGGAGATGTGTAATGGTATTTTCAAACAGCATCATAGACGTGGATAGAAAAACTAAGAAATTTTGTGAAAAGTGCAGAATATGATAATAATCAGGAAGTTCAGACCAAGCGACTTGGGCAGGGTTCACGAGATAGAATGCAAGTCTTTCAAAGACCCGTATCACGCTTTATTTTTATTAAATCTTTACGAGACTTATCCCGACACTTTTTTTGTTGCCGAAGAAAATGGCGCAGTCGTGGGCTACGTTATATCCAGAATGGTCAACAGGAGCGGGCATGTATTAGCAATAGCGGTTGACCCGAGGCACAGAAACAGAGGACTCGGAAGAGCTCTAATGAATGCCGTAACCGAGAGGCTGAGAGAATTTGGCATGAAAGATATTTATCTTGAGGTAAGGATTTCAAATACTGCAGCGATAAACTTCTACAAAAAGCTCGGCTTCGAAGAGAGCGGAATCGTGCGCTCATACTACTCGGATGGCGAGGATGCAGTAATATTGAAAAAAATATTTAACGCTTGCGAATGATTTCGCTCTTGCACCTCTTGGCTAATTCGCCCAGCCTGTTCGCAACATTCCTCGGAATTATCTCATTGTTTTCTGCGAGCACATTCGATATTCCATGGGCGAGAACGAACATCGCATACTTGTGCTCGCTTTTGGTTCGATGGATGTGGTGCGGACTAATACCGAGGTTGGTGTACTCTTCGAAGAACGACTTCGAAACGCCGTTGTCTATCAGGAACTTCATCAGGTATGTAAGAAGCTGGTGCAGGTGTATCAGCTCGTCCTTGTACATTTGCTAACCCTCTTTAACCTAAATCGCTTGCAGTGAGCAGCCTGAGCTCGGTAGGTTTTTTTATTATGTTTCCTACCTTTGCGCCCACCAGATATTCAACCTCTTTTTCGCTGGCGATTTCTACCAGTCTCTGCGTAACCACGCCGTCGAATATTACTGCGGAAACCTTCTCCTTCGAATTCTGCAGCGCAATCGCTAAATCTCTGACCGCAACTTCCTTGATGACGTTTGCATCCTGATCCAGCAAGTAAGCTTTCAGTGTTCCAGACAGATCGTTAAAAAATTTTTTGAACTTCTCTGCCTTTCCGTCATTCTTCCTAACTTGAGGAGCCTCGACCTGCGGCTTAAACTCTTTTGTTTCTGGCTTGCTCGGTATGCCGCCGTGAACCTGTTCTGCCGGTATCTTGTTTCTCAGGGCTTTGAATATCTCCTTCTTGGTAAGCTCCTCTACTTCCTTACCGTCGGGCGCTCTTGCGATGAAGTCTACTTCTGCAACCTGAAGCAGCTCTCTGAGTATCAGCTCTCCACCTCTATCGGCATCTGTAAATGCGGTCACAGTCTTCTTTTTGCTCAAGTCGATTATCGTCTGGGGTATGCTTGTACCTTCGACAGCTATCGCATTTTTTATTCCGTTTTTCAGCAGGTTGAGAATGTCAGCCCTGCCCTCGACCACGATTATTGCATCTGACTCGTCGATGTTTGGACCTGCTGGAAGATTTTCCCTGCCGTAGTTAACAACTTCCCCAACCCTAACCGACTGTGCGACTTCCTCTGTAATCTCCAGCGTGTCAGGGGTTATCTCCTCAACCATCGTAGCTAAAATGTTCTTTGCCCTGTCTATAACTTTTCTCCTCTTAGAAACTCTCACGTCTTCGATGCCCTCGACCACTATCGTCGCCTCGCAGGGTCCAACCCTGTCTATCGTTTCGAGCGCAGCTGCGAGAATTGCGGTCTCCACCTTGTCCAGGCTGGAGGGCATGTTAATCGTTCCCCTCGACTTTCCTCCCTTTGACTCGATGTTAACCTCTATCCTTCCAATTCTCCCGGTCTTCTGCAGTTCTCTCAGATCCAGGTCATTTCCCAACAAACCTTCGGTTTGTCCAAATATAGCTCCGACAACGTCTGGTTTATCGATTACGCCGTTGGTCTCAATTCTTGTATGGACTACATATTTAGTAGTACCCAAATCAATTTTACTCATTTGAGTTGCCTCCTCTAATTCAATTTGCTGCAATTAATCCTCACCTTCCCAATCTTCAGCGAAGCATCTCATAACTAAACTACGCTTCATTAGACTTCAACTAGATGTGAGAATGATATTGCTATTTGAAATTTATCCAAACAACTATTTAATATTAACGTATCCCATCAGCCAAATCCAGCAGCACGGTATTTGGATTCTTTGCTTTCACCACGCCAGATGCCAGTAAAACTCCTTCTGCTCCCAGCTCGATTGCGGCTCGGACATCCTCACCAGTCGTTATGCCCGCACCGCACAGAACAGCGATTTTTTTGTCGATGCGCTTCACGGCTTCTACAGAATTAGAAACTATCTCCGGGTCTGCCTTGGAAACCGGCACGCCAGTTCCTATAAGTGCGGGAGGCTCAACCGCTATTGAATAAGGACGCAGCTTCGCCAAGGCTGCGCTGGTGTCTGTATCTTTTGCACATACGATTGTAATTAAACCAAGCTGCTTAGCCTGCTGTACCGCTGCATCTATATCTGCCATCTTCATCGAATGCTCGGAGTGATTCAGCAAGGTTCCGACCGCACCTGCTGCCTTTACTGCTTCAAGAACTACATAACCTGTTTTGCTCCCTGCTTCGAAGGAATCTGCGTGCTGCGCAAGGCAGGGGATTTTTACCTGCCTCGCTATCCATGCGAGGTCCACCTGCTGGGGTGCGATGGCGATACTAACGCTTGTTTCTTCAGCTACGCTTTCGCATATTCTAGCAAGCGCAAGACCTTTCTCGCCCATGGATTCTCTGTAGGATTTGAAGTTCAGGACTATGCAGGGAGTTTTGAGTTTCATGGTGCACCTTTATGCTGTGTTATGCGCCGTTTCGCCATTTCTGTCATACTCAACACTTGACATAATAGTTTTCATTCCTTACTCTCCGTTTAGAATTTCCTTTTTTGTCTGGCGACAAGTGGAATGCAGTCATCCTCGTAAAGCTCTACTAGCTTCTGTTTTTCTTTATCATCCATTTTGCCCAATGCCTGTTTTGCTAACTCAATATCATGATTATCTGGCATCTTTTCCTCGGTCCATCTTGCATATCCGCATATCGGACACGCCGCCTCAAAGTAGAAGCTATCATAGGTGGAGACAATCATCTCCTCAAAACCACAGTATGTGCATTGTTCTGCCCAAGTGTGTGAGCCCATAATTTTACCTCCTCATATTTCTAAATACCGAGTTCCTTTTCAAGATATACAAATGCTTTTTTACGTTCGTAAAGCTCCTTTATTTTTTCCAACTCAATAAATCTTAATTGTTCTTTAATCTCATGAAAGGTCCCCGAAAGTAAAGCTTTTACCTTATTAAAATCTTCCTGAGATGTTACTATAAAAATACGGCTATTCCATAAGTCAAAGGCGTGTTTCAGTTTGGATAGGTCATGATAAACATCACCTTTTACATTAACTTCAAACACATAAGTTGGCACAGATCGCTCTACTCTCCTCCAGACTACATCGAGTTTTCCTATATCAAAAGAATATTCCTCCTCAGCGATATATCCTTGCAGTTTTCCGATCTCTACTAACCTTCGTTTAATCTCTTTATGAGAGACAGGTTCTTCTAACTTTTCCACACGAGGCTCTTTAAATTTTAAAATGATTTCTTGAGCCAGTGAAGTGTCAACCTGCCTAAAGCTTAGTCCTGCTTTAAACCTTAATAACTCAGAAGTTAGCTTATCTGTTTCCCATTTGTCTGGAGGAAGACAATGTTCAATGTTAAACTCGAATCGCAATGGCCAAAGTACTTTGTTTTTCCTGATTTCGTCAGACCAGAAAGGCTGAGTTTGACGAAACTTCATTTTAACGATTCCGTACCCAATTATGCCGGCGACTGGCCGCATAACATAGAACAAAATCACATCACTTTCTTTTAGGGCGTCGTAGCGATGCTTTTGCCTATCTGTAAGACCCCAAATATTGCCCTTTTCGAATGCCTCTTTCCAATTTTCAATTGTCCCTACTGCCAACCAATAGCTCGCCATTTATCTATCTCTCCCTGAGTCTTAGAATTCTTCAAATATTTCTATCAGCCGACTTGACATTCTTCACTCAACCTTCTCAAATCTTCCCTTAAGCTTCTCCATGACCTTCGGCAGCGTCGTGTATTCCATTTCTTCCAGCGGCAGGCGGTGGGGCTCAAAGGGTCCATGGCGTCGCATATACTCTGCGATTTCCTGGGCCTTTCTTCTCGTCTCGTCGTATGCAGGGTCGTCGAATAAATCTGCAGGTCCAATCAGCCTTCCGTTGCTAACCTGAAAACCTGCTGCTATGCATCTGGGAGGACCATCAAATCTTGTACATCTTGCATCTTTAAAGGAAACAGGCATTAGAGGGCCGTTATGCGAGCCCCTCATCCAGCCGCTCACCAGGTAAGGAAGTGCGAATGGCTCCAGAACCTCGCCTAAAGCAGGCAAGCCTGACTGCGCTCTGACGAGTGCAACAGGGTCGTCCTTACCGACGTATTCTCCTGCGATTTGATACAGCTTTTCAGTGCTAACGGCTGCAACCGGCTCGTTCGAAGGCAGCTTGTGCCCTTCTTTCGGAAAAACTCTCTTTATAACGTACCTCGATTTTGCACCAATCAGAGCAAGTATGTCATAGGTTTCTTCAGGAGCGTTCATGAAAACACGCCTGTGCTTTAGTATGTCCCATACCTCGAACCTGAAGCCTGAATGCAGGCTCGGGTCGATTATTAAGCCTGCGGTGTTGAAAGGGTCTGCGAAGATTTTGTACATCGGCAAATTAAAAGCTCCAGGTTCTGTCTTGTCCATCATGAAAGCGATGAGCGGCTCTGCCTTTCTTTCAGTAAATTCTAATTCAGCTATTCCGGGTCCCATGCCCCGAATATTCCCAGAAAAAGCATCGCTGAGCAAGTCCTGACCTGCTCCATAGAGCTTCAATTCCTTTGCAACTTCTGTAGCTGCCTTAAAAGTATTCCAGGCAAGCGAATGCACTTCGCTGCTGTTCTCGCCCTTGGAGTGGCTCATCAAAAGCTGCAGGTCATCTCCAGCTGCAAGTACATGGAAATCGACAAGCAGTTTTTGTTTCTTCGCCTTCTCCAGTTTTTTTCTTGCTATTTCCGATAATGCTGGATGAACCGAGGAATGCCCCGGATATCCGCCCACATCTGCCTTTATCAAACTTACAGTTACTTTCATTTTTTACCTCCGAAATATATTTTTGTACATGAAGCATTTCTCCAGTACTTTCCAAACTCGATAGTTTTCTCCATCTCTTTATCTCTGAATGTCGGACCCTCTTTACAGACCCTGAACCCTGTCTCGTCCATAACGCAGTGACCGCATATTCCTATTCCGCATTTTATGTAGCGATGCAGGGAAACCTGGGTTGGAATATCCTTCTCCTTCGCCTGCTGGAGCACCTTGAGCATCATTATCTCAGGGCCGCAGGTGAAGCACTGGTCAAAGCTTTTTTCTTTTAAAACTTCTCTGAGCACGTCAGTGGTAAAACCTTTTGTGCCGGCAGTGCCGTCGTCTGTTGCGATCAATACCTCCGCTCCCGCATTTCGCATTCTGTCCACGAAGAGAAGCTCTGCCTTCGTTAATGCGCCAACGATAGCTGTGACTCTCTTGCCTTCCTTCAGCGCCTTCTCAGCAAGCGGAGCGAGCGGGGCTATTCCGCTTCCTCCTCCCACGACAAGAATTTTTTTTCCATGGACATTGAAACCCTTCCCCAGAGGAGCACGAACTCCGAGCAGGTCGCCCTCCTTCATTTTGTGCATCTTTGAAGAGAAAGGTCCGAGTTTTAATACCGTAACTCCAAGCAGTCCTGAGGTATGGGAGAGGCTCATCGGCTTCTCGTCCAGGCCAGGAATCCAGAACATCCCGAACTGCCCCGGCGTTGCGTCCACTTCCATATCAAACATGAATGTCTTTATCCTGGGCGTCTCCTGAATGATTTTCTTTATTTTTGCGGCTTGCATGAAAACGAGTTATTCGCACTCGTTAATAAATTTATTTATGCGGATACAGCCTCCCCACCAGCTTCGCAGCGATGCTGCTCAGCTCCATCGCAAGCTGAGAATCGGGTTTGTGCAGCGCAAGCGGCTTCCCCTCAAACAGCGCTTTCTTCACAGCATCGTCCTCCCTTATTTCCCCAATTACCTCGATGTCGAGGATGTCTGAAATCCTTTCCTTAGGTATATCGTATCTGCTTCCGGTTTTATTTATCACCACCCCCAGTATGATGCACCCTACCTTCTTCGCAACCATGATTGTTTTTAGGGCTTCTGATATTGCGCTGATGTCAGGAGTAACAACGAGAATAACTTGCTCGCAGGCTGAGAGCGCAGTTACGGCATCCCTGCCCAATCCCGGTGGACAGTCTACTATAACGACTTCATACGTCTTCGAAAGCTCCTCGACAGCTTTTTCAAAAATACCGAAATCGATACCTGTCAAGCCTTCCATACCCAGCTCGCCGACAACAACTTTTATCCCGCCCATGCTCACAAGAGCATCGTTTATGCTCCTCTTACCTGAGAGAACTTCGTGAATAGAAGCAGGATAAGATTTTATACCCATTATCAGGCCCAGACTTGCGCCTTCAACATTGCCGTCCACAACAACCGTGCTTACCTTGAACTTAGAAAGCGCTATAGCTAGATTCGCAGCTATCGTGCTCTTACCGACGCCGCCCTTTCCGGATGCAACGGCAATGCTGATGCCCATGCTTCACCTCTTCGGCGGAGTTTCCAGAAGCCACTTTACAGTTTCGATTAATTTTTCCCTGTCTATCGGTTTAGAAATGTGCCAGTCTGCAAGAGACTCTTCCAGACTTTTCACCTTGTCCTCTTCCGCAGTCCTTACCGTAAGCATTGCAACCGGAATCGACTTGAACTTCTCGTCCTCCTTGATTTTCTTCGAGACCTCCCAGCCGAGCATTCCCGGCATCATTATGTCAAGCAAAATTAGGTCAGGTCTTTCTTTTTTCAATCTCTCCAGACAATCCCTACCGTCTCTGGCTTCTATAACTTCATATCCCTCCTTCTCCAACATCTTTCTCAAAAGGTATCTTATATCAGGCTCATCATCTACGACCATTATCTTGCTCATGAACGACCCCCTAATTAAAAAAACACTTACCACTTAAAAAGTTTATGCCTTGCAATTATAACTTTGGGGGGTCTGTAAGAGTGGTGGAAAAGGAAAGGAGGTGAAAAAAAGGCTTCATCTTACAGACCCTTTGCCCCATTAATAATTTATTTTCTTTCTTTTATTACTTTCGATTTGCCTACGTTTATTTCTAATGCAGCGCATGGAAAATTAGCTCAAAACACTACTGAATTTACGCAGGAACTCCCTATTTTCAGCCATCGTTCCGATGCTTACCCTGAGGTAGTATTTGTTTAATTTAAAGGAGCTGCATTCCCTGGTGATGATTCCCTCTTTATACAAAGCTTCGGCTACCTCACAAGCTTTTTTTCCTGTCCTCTCGAGATTTATCAGCAGGAAATTTGCTTTTGAGGGATATACCACAATGCCCTCTATCCTCGAAAGCTCCCTTACTAAAAATTCCCTTCCTTCCCTTACAGTCTTAATGCTCCTGTCGAGGTGTTTTTTGTCTCTCAAAGCGCCTACCGCTGCTTTTTGAGAGAGAATATTCACATTGAACGGCAGCTTTATCCTGAGCATGTAGTCTATTATCTTTTTATCCGCAACGCCGTAGCCGACCCTAGCGCCTGCCAGTCCAAAAGCCTTGGAAAATGTGCGCAAAACTATTAGATTTTCAAATTCGTTCACGAGCTTTACGTGCGACGTGCCCGCAAATTCAACATAAGCTTCGTCGAGAATTAAGATAATGTCATTCCTTAAAATTCTTCTCAAATCCTCTTCTGAAATCACGCTTCCTGTAGGGTTGTTGGGCGAGCAGATAAAAACCAGCTTAGTTTTTTTGTTGATTTTTTTTACAATCTCCTCGCAGTCGAATCGAAAATTCTCATCCAGCGGAGCTAAGACAGGCTTGCCGGAGTAGAGCTTTACCAGATTCTGGTATAAAGAAAAAGTCGGCACCGGAATAATTGCTTCCTCTCCCTCATTCAGGAAAAGTTTTACTCCTAATTCTAAAATCTCGTCCGAGCCGTTCCCGGCTATTATGCACTTTTTGTCAATACCTATATACCTGGAAAGCTCTTCCCTGAGCTCAGAAGCATCTGCATCCGGATAGGCATGCACCTGCGGGGCAAACTTCACAATCTGCGCAACCGCTTTTTTTGGTGCTCCCAGAGGATTCTCGTTAGATGCCAGCTTTATTATCTTGTTCAATTTTAACCCGTATTTCCTTGCGATTTCTTCTTTTGATTTCCCGGGTACATAGGGTGGTATTTTTTTTACATTATTTCTTATTTTCATTTTTCACCTGCCAAAACTCTGTCAAAAGTCGCAACGACTTTATCTAACTGCTCCTTCTCGACAACCAGAGGAGGCAGAAATCTTACAACCTTATCGCTGGTGCAGTTCAAAAGTACTCCCTTCTCCCTTGCTTTATCAACCACATCTGCGCACTCGATGCTGAGTTCTACTCCAATCATCAAACCACACCCTCTTACTTCCTTTATTACTTCATGCTTTTCTTTCAGTTTTTCCAGACTTGCTTTGAAGTAGCTTCCGAGTTTTTTCGCTCTTTCTGCAAGCCTCTCCTCCAGGATTGCCTCAACAGCAGCCTTTGCGGCAGCGCATGCCAGATGATTGCCTCCAAATGTTGAGGCATGGTCTCCCTTTTGAAAAGCATCCATTATTTCAGGCTTCGCTAACATAGCGCCAATTGGAAAACCTCCGCCCAGAGCCTTCGCTACCGTGAATATATCTGGCTTTACTTTGAATAGCTTCCAGGCAAAGATTTCTCCAACCCTTCCAAAGCCTGTTTGCACCTCGTCCAGTACAAGTAATATTCCCTCCTCGTTGCAGAGCTCTCTAACCTCTCTGAGATAATCCTTCGGAGGAAGTATAACGCCTCCTTCTCCCTGAATTGGCTCCAGAAGTACTGCAGCAGTTTTATCGCCGACTGCATTTCTCAGCTCCTCGATACTGCCAAACTCTACGTGCGAGAATTCCCTGCACAAAGGCTCAAAGCCTTTCTTGTACTTCTCCTGTCCCGTGGCGCTGAGCGTGAGTATGGTGCGCCCGTGGAAAGAATTTTTTGCTGCGATTATCTCGCTTTTGCCAGTGTACTTTCTCACCAGCTTTATCGCAGCCTCATTAGCTTCTGCGCCGCTATTGCAGAAGAAGGATTTGTAGCCACCTGAGATTTTGTAGAGCAGCTCTGCCAGCTCGATTTGCGGCAGAATGTAGTACAAGTTAGAAGTATGCACGATTTTTTTTGCCTGCTCGTTTATAGCCCTGAGCACCTTTGGGTGCGAGTGACCCACGTTGAGCACAGCTAAACCCGAGAAGCAGTCGATATATTTCCTTCCCTCAGAGTCCTTCACTATCGCTCCTCTTCCTTCAACCAATGCAATCGGCTGCTTTCTGTAAGTCTGTGCCAGGTATTTTTCGTCTTTTTCGAACACTCCTTCGGTCGCTCTTTTCTTTCGCTCCCTCGGTCGTTCTCGACCCTTGCGTGAGCAAGATTTCCGATAGGAAGCTGGCATAACTACCATCTTCCTTGCGGAAGACCGTGAGTCTTGCGCACTACCTTGCGGTAGAGAAAGCTTGAGCTTCGCTCAATTTCGAACATAAGCATACCTTACGAATCCTTTATATTTATTAATGTCGTTTTTTCTATGCATGGACACAGAATTCATTAAAATGCTGGCAATCTCCATGGCTGTCGGGGGCTTGCTGGGAATAGAGCGAGAGCTGAAGCCACAAACAGTCGCAGGAATGAGAACCTTCATGCTTGCCTCGATGCTGGGCATGCTCAGCGTGTTCATATCCGAAGTCCTGGGTGAGAGATATTTCATTCTCATAGCTTTCTCAGGAATTATTCTAATTACTATTTTGGTCGGAATTATTAAGAATTACAAGCTGGACGACATCGGCGTAACGACGCCTGTAGCGCTGCCGCTTGCTTTCATGCTTGGGATTTTGGTTGGAAAGGGCTACTTCCTCGAAAGCGCCGCCGGCAGCGTTATAATTACAGGCATACTTATTTCCAAGAAGTACTCAAAGGAATTTTCAGAGACACTGACGCAGCGGGAGATCATAAGTGCGCTTCAATTCGGACTAATCGTTTTCGTGCTCTACCCAGTCGTGCCCAGCGAAACTATCTTCTTCCTGAATCTGAAGATTCTCATATTAGTCATTATATTGGTCGCAAGCATAGGTTTTGCGGGTTTTATAGCTCTCAAAAAGGTAGGCGCAGAGAGAGGGCTTCCAATCATAGGAGCTCTGGGAGGACTGGTGAACAGCGAGGCGACGACCAGCGCATTAGCTGCAAGGGCAAGAGAAAGGGAAGAGCTGACATCTCCTGCCATGCTTGGAGTAGTGCTCACAAACGTCGTAATGCTCGGGAGAAATTTAGTGATAGCAGGTTTTATAAGCTTAGCGGTTTTAAAGCTGATGCTACTTCCCCAGCTTGCCATGATTGCAGTTGGCATGCTCTACTCGTACTTCCTAAAGCCGAAGAAAGGTCAAAAAGATGTGCAGATTTCTCTCGAGTCGCCGTTTGCAATTATACCAGCTGTCAAGTTTGCGGTGCTGTTTTCTATAATCTCCCTGGCAGTCAATTATCTCAAAGACTTCGGAGCAGGCAGCGTTTATGCTGCGGCTGCACTTGGAGGATTAGTTAGCAGCGCAGCTGTTACTGCCTCACTGGCTTCTCTTGGCACCGTAAAAGCGCTGGATTTGGGTGTAGCTGCCTCCGGGTGCGTGCTCAGCGCAGTAGGCAGTGCCTTTGGAAAGCTGATAATCAGCTGGATAAGCGGGTCGCCCGCCCTTACCAGAGAGCTTTCAAAGCCCATGCTTGCTACAGTATTCATCGGCTTAGCCGCCATTGCGTTAGCAAGTAAAGCCTTTTCTACGTAGAAAAGTCTTTAGCCAAAAGACCCACAATCGCCAAAGGCGATTGCTCCAAGGGTCTCGGCACGAACCAGCATTCGTACTAGCCCGTACGAAAAGCTTGCTGGTGAAGTGCTGAGAGGTGGATTCAAAATGTTCATTGCGTTAGAGGGAATCGACGGATGCGGGAAAACTACTCTTGCGAAAGAGCTTGCAAAAAAAGGATATATAGTTACTCAGGAGCCTTTTTTGAGCTGCACCGCAGAGGTAATCTCAAAAACAAAAAATCCTGAGACAAGGGAGCTTGCTTTTTACATTGACCGCCTCTACCATCTCGAGCAGTTCATAATTCCGAATTTGAATAAAACAGTAATTACTGACAGGTACAAGTACTCCCAGATAGCCTATGCCTATGCAAGATATCGGGGCATACCGCAGGTAGTGCGCAAGAATTCCGTAAGGAAGCTGGCATGTCTGCCATTCTTTCTTGCGAAAGCTCACGGTCTTGCTTACGCAAGTGAAATATATGATAGAGTGGTCGAGCTCAACAAAAAAGTACTTGAGCCTGACATCGTAATTCTCCTTGATTTGCCTGCTGCAGATGCCCTCGCAAGAAAGCCGGTGCAAGCAATAGATTTCTTGGAAATAGTAAGAAAAAAGTATCTGGAAATGGCAGATGAGCACTTGCGCAAGCAAGAGCGTGAGTCTTGCGCACTAGCTCCGCTATGGTTCATAATAGACGCAAGGCAGGAAAAGAAAGAAATTCTTTCAGAAGTGCTGAAAATAATAAAATAAATCATGGAAGAGTTGCAGCAGAAATCTCTTTCAATACCTCATCAATTATCTTGGGCATCGCTTTTTGAAGTTTTGGCGAGAGTTCAAGACCGAACTCCAGGCTCTCTGGCTCCACACCTATTATAACAATCTCGGGCGGAAGTTTATATCCGTGCTCCAACTTTAACACATCAATAAAATCCATGTCATGCAAACTGAGCTTGATATCGCTGTGCAAATTTTTATTGAATCGAAATTTATATATTGTGCCGGGCTCTTTATCGCCTTTGTATGCATCGATTATAATCGCTTTATCTTTTTGATCTATACTCTCAAGTACAAGAAAAGCACGGGTAGCGCAGTCGTAAGTTTCGACATTGCTGGAGAGCTTTTTTTTCTTGAGCTCTTCGATGACGTGTATACCAACACCTTCATCTTTCAGCAACAGGTTGCCTATACCAACAACTGCAATTTTCTTTGACATGTGCGATTCAAACTCTAACCGTGTCTTCCCCTGTATCTTCCCCGAAAATCATGGATTTAAGCAAGCTGCGGTTCACCGGTATCAGTGCTAAATATATGTGCGCCATCAGCGAGAATATGAAGTAGTAGAAGCAGGCGAGGTGTATGGTTCTTGTCAGTGTAAGACTCCAGTAGTTGAGGATAAACCCTAGTGTAGTCCCCTGTCCATAGTAAAGCCCGAGACCAGTGACTGCCATGAGAATAAGTATGAAGAAGTCTCCCCAGCGGATGAACTTTATGGCTGGGTGATACTTGACGCTGTATTCTCTTTTCCCGGTGTTCCAGACATGGTACTTCGGATACTTCTTGGTAATTCCCAGAAAATTAAAGACGATGGTGAAGAAATTACCGATATCGCTGGGATATATTATAGAGAGCTTAAGTTCCGCTGGCTTGGCTATCCAGAAATAAATCGGAAGGACTATGCTTACCATGATTATTCCAAAGGCAGCTATCATGTGCAGCGAAATATTGGTTGCATAGTCTGAGAAGAGGTAGACGCCATCGTAGATTCCATAGCCGGTGATTATCAGCAGAAACATAAACAGGGCATGCGCCCAGTGCATGAATCTGCTTTCCGAAGCATGCCTCTCTATTTTTTCGGCCATCTACCTACCTCCAGCAGCCCGTTGCTTCGATAGAGTACTTCTTTCCGCCTGGCATTATCATATGCACAGTGCATGCAAGGCACGGATCGAAGGACCTTATTGTTCTCAAGATGTTTATCGGGTCTTTGTTGTCTGGCACAGGTACGCCTATCAGCGCCTCTTCAATTGATCCTCTTTTGCCGTTGTTGTCCCTGGGCGTGGTATTCCAGCCCGTACCTGCGATTACCTGATATCTGTTGATTAGCTTGTTCTTTATGTATGTCCAGTGCCCTGTTGCTCCTCTTGGAGCCTCCCAGAGTCCAACTCCTAGGCCCGAATCAGGTACTTTAAACGGTGTGTATGTCTTTACATTGCCTGCCTTTAGAGCAGCAAGCAACTCGCCTTTCAGACCGTTGCCCTCAAAGAGACCTACACCCAGGACCCAGTCCCTCAGGAACAGGGTTTCTTGCGCCCTTGCGAGTATTCGGTTGAGCGTTGAGCTCTTGTTAGCCCCGCCTCCTAGCTTCTTTCTCAGGTCAAAGGGGTCTAAGCCAGCAGCAACCAGCCTTGCCAGAGGTCCTGACTCGACCGGCATCCCAGCATATCTCGGTGCCTTCGCCCAGGAGTATGCTCCTTCCTTTCCATACGCTGGCGTCGGTGGCGGAGCGTCTCTCGTGGGAACACCGCCAGATGCGTCTGTGTACCATGAGTACTTAACGTCTTCTGTGACCTTCTTCTCGTCCATGGGTATCACTTTGGTGCCATCATAAACGCCCCTCGGCTCAAGCTGCGAGCCATCTTTCATGTCATAGACACCGAAACTGATGAAGTTCCCGTGGCTTACGCCCCATTCGTTTGCCTTTCCCTTAAGCAATGCATAGGCAGCTATGTCTACTACGTCGTTTAGCACATGCCCGAGTGTCATGTCATTTGGTTTTCCTGCCAGCTTTCTCTCGAGCACTGCAGGCAGGTTCTCCGTGGGACCTACCCAGTCTGAAACCTCCATGCCTATCGTTACTACTCTCAGGGCGTCGTTCACTGTCGGCACAAAAGTTGCGCCACCAGCGACTGGTGTCATGTTGTGCGGTACCTTTCCGCCGAGGATTGCAAGTGCTTCGTGCAGCTTTCTCTGCATCTTGTACGCCTCTATGTAGGCTGCACCTGTGATTGGGTTAAGTCTCGTTAACCCATTGCCTGTAACTGCATCGCTGTAGTCTGGGCCGCTCAGCACATAGATGTGCAGTGCATGCGAATAGATAGTGGTAATTGCTTCGATCAAATTTCTAAGTATTCTGGCACCTTCAGGTATTTTCACCCCGGCAGCGTCCTCTAATGCTCTTAGCGCCGTTATCCTGTGGACTTCGTGGCAGACCCCGCAGATTCTCGATGTCAGCACCGGGGCATCTCTCGGGTCCCTGCCCACAAGTATCCTCTCCATACCCCTGAACATTGTGCTCTCGCTGTGCGCCTCCTTCACGACGCTGTTTTCGACCTCTACAGTCACGCCAAGGTGTCCTTCAAGTCTTGTTACCGGATCAATTTTTATCGTTACCATGGTTTACTCCTCCTTTGACTCGGGGTGCTTCTTAATCCCTCTTCTTATGGCATGCGCCGCAATGCCCACCGCAGTTGCGCCGATAGCTACCTTACCCGCCGTATCCGTGTCAATTCCAACAAAAGTCGGCACCTTTTCCAGCTCCACATATAATGGCGAAACTGAATCAGGGAACCCGGGATCTGCGCATCCTATACAGGGCGCACCTGCATTCATGCACACATTAACGCCGTTGTTCCATTTTCTAACTGCGCAGTCTGCACGTGTGACGGGTGCCTTACATCCTACCTTCCAGAGGCATTTTTCATAGCTCATATCGCTCTCGGTAAAGTCCTCTGCAAAATCACCCTTGTCATAGTAGCCCCTTCTAGCGCAGTTCTCGTGTATTTCTTCGCCGAAGAATGCTACTGGTCTTCCTTTATCGTCCAGCTCTGGTATTATGCCGAGTATGACAGATGCAGCAACCAGCAGTATCCAGTCTGGGTGAGCCGGGCATCCTGGTATGTTGACAACCGTTTTCCCCAAAACTTTGCTCACTGATCTGGCATTCGTTGGGTTTCCTTTGGCTGCGGGTATGCCCCCAAATGCAGCACATGTTCCTACTGCGACCACCACTCCAGATTTGGCTGCCATGGTTTTAACCACATCTACGAACGGTTTGCCGCCAACCTCACAGTACTCTGCATTCGGCACAGCCCCTTCGATGACGAGGATATCTGGGTTTACTGCCTCCAGAGCATCAATTGCTGGTTTTCCAGCCGCTGCCATGATTGTTGGATGGAATGGTATATCTACCTGTAGCTTCAGTATGGCATCGTATAGATCCGGGTGCGTCCCCTGAATCAGCGATACAGTGCAGCCAGTGCATCCCTGTCCCTGTAACCATACTAACTTTACGCCCTTGTCAGCCGCCTGTGCAAATACGTCAGCAATTTCGGATTTATAAGTTCCCAAAACAGCTCCAACACCAATAGTGCCAGCTAACTTTAGAAAATCTCTTCTATTTATTGTGGTAATAGCACCACCTCCTAATTATTATTACCATTCAACTGATTTGGTTTAACAACTCAACTATATAAATTTTACGCCCAATAGTTTTGTTAAAAATTGTTGATAGAAAAATAAAAAATTCTAATGACTTTTTGAGATATTAAACAAAACCAGGGGACTATCTAAGATTGAGAGTTTAGGTTTTAAGGTTAGGAGATATCGAATATAAGGTGTAAAAAAAAGTAAAAATTTATACCCATAATTCTTTTCTTGCACTTACACGGAAAGTATAGTAGCTTCCAGTAGTTTCTGTTATTGCTACATCAGCGCCAGTAGGCCAGTATCCATTAAATGCCCTGCAAATGTATCTTCTTGCCTGCGTTGTGATAGTTCTCCCTACAGTATCCCTAAAATTCTCATCATTTTTTATGTAATCTGGTGCAGAGATATAAATATCAAACCGATATTCCGGTTTACCGGTTGTTGGATTGATTGTGTTAAGATTTACTACCTCTATTCTTACTATTTTTATTATTCCCTCAGGCGCTTCTTTCACACCTTCCCCCCTAAACCCCATTCCCCTCAGACTCGCCCCGTATACTGCGCCGTCCCTCGCAGCCGCAAGCGCCTTGTTTAACTCGTTCTGCTTCAGGGCATAGGGATAGACGATTAATATCATGCTCAGCAGCAAGCCGACGATTATGATGTATTCTACCCCGACTTGGGCTTTTTGCTCACGGAACGTTAATATTCTCCTGAGCCGCATAAATTGTTATTCCTCCTCCGCTGTTTCTTATCGTCGTCTCGGCATACTGCGCAGTAGGGTTTGCCCTGCTGATGTTTGCAGGTATTATCGGGACAGTGGTAGTCCATTTCCCGCCGCCTGTTTTTTGCATGCTCTTGCTGATGTTTATCGTCCTGCCCGCTTTGTCTATTACAATCGGCAGGGAAATCCCAACTCCTGTAATTCTCGAAGCATCGCCCAGCCTTGTATAGTTTAAAACGTCTGGTCCCAGATATATTCTAAATCCTTCTCCGTTTGCATAGGCGTTGTTTATCGCTCCTGCCAGCAGTTCTCCAACCATCTTCGCCTCTCCCGCCTCGCCAACGTCTCTCGCAAGGTAAAATCTCTCCCAGGTTAGATTGAACAGGGAGAGCAAGATAACAATCGAAAAACCTACGGCGAGAATTGCCTCGAGGGATATTTGACCTTTCATATTCACTAGTGCACCGACCATGTTATGTTCTTCCACCCGACTACGAATTCATATCTCCGTCCAGAGGATTCATCTATCGTGCTCATGCTCCAGCCGCTTCCATATAAATTTCTTGCAAAGCTGTGCCTTTCGTGCTGCTTTAAAGTTCCGTCGTCTCTGTAGCGCGTTATGACGATTTCCGTATTCAGCGCACTTCCATTGGTTGCGATATTGGTCTGGATTTTTATTAGCGGAAAATTTCCAACGGTCCCAACGGACGTATATCCTGGAATGTAAACCTCCACAGTCCTTTTCTCTCCGGGCGTTGAGATGCTGTTTGCAGCCGAGATTATTTTTTCAGCTGCATATCTTGCGTCAGAGACTATCGCTACGTCAGTCGCAGCATCTTTGACCTTAAAGGCGAGAGGTACAGAAACGCCTACGAAGATGAGTATTAAAGCTCCAAATATTATGATTGCCTCTATCGTTATTTGTCCTCTTTCTCTCATAAAATTCCTCTTGTGAGGTCTCCGAACGCAAGAGAGAGTATCAAGCCGATGAATATAGCAGGTGCGAAAGGCATTCCCTTAGTTATAATAATTTTATCCTCTATCTTCCCCTCTGCTACATATTTCTTGAGCAGCTCGATTTCTTCCTTACTGATTCCTGCGGCACGGGTGCTTGCAAGTCCTTTTCTTCGCAGCGCTTCAAAATTTCTGGTCTTAACCGCACTCTTAATTTTTTCAAGCACGTCCCTGCTATCGCGCAATATCTTATCCCCCTGGATATAAAATTCTTCCGCCGCAACGACGCCCTCTTTCAGCTCAGTAATTTTAACTTCTTCTCGCAGCGTTTTTCTGAGCACGTTTAAAGAATTCCAAAATAGGGCAAAGGAGACAAAGAAGAGGGTCAAAAAAACGAAGTATTTCATAAGGGCAGCGAAGCTATTTCCAGAAAGCAGGAATAAGGCTGCGAAAGCAGCAGAGGCTGCGAGCTTGTATTTTTCTTTAATCGCAAGGAAAAATAAAAGCACAGCTAATGCAATTGCGCTGTTCAGCAGGACTCCAAGCGAAATGCAGCCCACGACTATGAAGGAGTTTTTCAAATGCCTGTCAATGTCTTGCAGGGGTTCCAGGAATTTTGAAATGCCAATTTTTGAGAGAGATATGCATAGAGAGTAAAGGGCTATGAAGGGAAAAATGGCAAGGAATGTGTTTAGCAAAATCGTAAGAATGAACGGATAGGGAGGGAGAGCAGGGAAAAAGAAATTTTTAAGAAAATTCGGGTATCTTGGCAGAAGCACTGCGAGGAATAAAAATTCTTTAACGTCTCCTGCGCTCCAGCCTCCGAGAATCCAGAGTACATAGCCGAGTATAAGGATTATTATGAAATTTTGCAGAGACAAAAAAAACAATTCAAACGAATTTGCATAAAAGCTGTAAACAAAATTTCCGAAAATGCCGATGCCGATTAGAGAAAGAGAAAGCCTGTTCGGGATTATTCCTTTTTTTAAATCAGTCGCAGCAGCTATACCGGCGCCGAGTACTGCGAGAGCTGTAAAGAATATCTCCATTATCTTGTAAGTTTAATAATGCTCGCATTTCTTTCTTTCGCTACCCAGTCAGAAGTTACATCAGCAAAAGACCTCATAGTACCTTGCAGGGCATAGAAAGTCATGGCAGCAACTACAACGGCGCCAGTAAGGAGAATAAATTCTATGCTGACCTGACCATGTTCTTCTAAAAAACTCTTGCGCCCCATACGCACCTTAGCCGGTCGCGTTTATGCCTGCAGCTGCTTCTCTGATTGCTTTGGACATATTGACTACGGCTTCTCCAGTTGCGTTCTCCAGCGCTGTTCCAGCACTCCTCGTAATCCTCGAGTATATTGCGAATATCACTGCAGCTGCAACGATAATTCCGCCCGCAAGCAAAATGTACTCAATGGCGCCCTGAGCTTCTTCCTCTTTTAGAAATTTTTTCAAAATTTTCACTTTTTTTCACCTCTAGGCGAGTTTTTGCAGGTTTAACGTACCCACTCATATATATCTTTCCCCAGATATAAGCTTTGCCCAGCAGTGATGAGCCGTTAGATTGCTGCTAAGACATTGGGCATTACAGACTTAATTAAAAAGAATACAGTATATGCTACCAGTGCCATAGGAGCCATGAATTTGAATCCTTTTTTGAAGTCGCCGTACATAACGACACCAATCATTATGCTCGCACTGCATGCCTGAGCGATAACGTAAAAAGAAAGTGCTGTTATAATTCCGCTCATCTGCGCTAATGGGAGCTGGGATTCGCCATAGCCTGCTGTAGCTCCTGCCATTATCGCTGGTAAGGCAGCCACCACGCCCATAACAAAAGGTCCTGCAAGCAGGGAAGCCATTGCGAGGAAAGAAACCTGCTGGGAAGTCATGGACCTCCGCTCCCTCTGTATCATCCTCACAGCTCTCATATCCTCTGAGACTTCGTCAAGCACGTCAGCAATCGGTCCGCCAAATTCCACGCCTTCTAATAGCAGGCGTATTGCCCTCTCAACTTCCTTTGAGCCAGACCTCCTAGAAAACCCGAGCATCGCTTCTTTCAAAGGTCTGCCCCTTTTCATCTCCACGACTATTTGGGAAAATTCATCTGAAAGAGCGCCGTACTCTGCTTCCGCAATTTCTCCTACAACGCTTTCTAAGACAAGTCCTGTCCTTACAGAAACAGCCATGTGGTGCAATACGTCTGGCAGAGCAGCAGTTATAACAGCCCTCCTCTTGTTTATTCGAATTTTCGGTATCAGAAAAATCAGTGCGGTGCAAGAAACAAAAAGCAAAATTCCTATGAAGAGAGAAAAGAACAGCCCGATTAGAAATAGCACAGCACCGAGCGCAAGGAACATGCCGGTCCATTCCTTCGCAGAAAATTTTATTCTTGCACTAACGAGCATCACTTCAATTCGAGTTAAAATCCACTTGGGTACCAAAAATTCTGGAACTCCGAGCTTTTTAATTAGATTTACTAATTCAATCATACTAAACCTTCGGTTCAAATCTCTTAATCATAAGGGACATGTACAGTGAAGCTCCAAAGAAAGTCAGATATAGCAACCAGAGTATTTCTGGAGGAATGGGCAGCGCCTTCATCGCAATCCCCATTGCAATTACGAGCGTGGTTATAAGGACAGGAGCAACGACCACTATGAACATATATATCAGGGAGAAAGTGTTTAAGGTCTGGATGAAGTCTTTCAGCCGCATTCTTATTTCAGTGGAGACTTCCTCCGCAATTATCTTTAAAGTATGGGCTAGATTGCCTCCTGTTCGCAGGGTTGAAACTATCTGCCTTGAAGCTTTCTTCAGCCCTGCTGAATCTATCCTGAGGTTCATCCTTTCATAGGCTTCTTCTATCGTTGAGCCTCGCTCTATTTCGAGTATAGCCCTTCTGAATTCCTCGCTCAGAATGCCGTAGTCGCTCAGCGAAACGGAGCGCATGGTCTCCAGTAAACCAGAGCCGGAGGTAAGCTGAGTTGCCATGTGGCGGAGTGCAAAGGGCAGCTCCCTGCTGAACGCTTCTGACCTGTTCTTGATTTTCGACTTCGGGTATATTTTTGCAAACACGAGAAAAAAGAAAAATACAACTACGCCGAGAGATAAGCCCAGCAGCCCGCCCACAATGTCTGTAATGCTTGCCAGCAAAATGCCGAAAAAGATTCCGACAGCAAGCCCTGCCAGAGCGCTTATTCCAACTGAAAGGCTTATGTACTTCGAGGCAGGCATTATTATATTCGCCCTGTACAGGTCTTCCTGGATGTTTACGAAAAAAGATTCTACCTTTTTCGAATAATTTAAGAATTTGTCAGATATCACATTTGCAAGTCTTTCAGAAAATGGCACCTTCAGCTCTTTCTTCCTCACACCAAAATCAAATTCTTCAACTTCTTTTCCAGACTCGGTGCGGACAGCTTCCATTATTTTGGAGAGTTTCTCTTCAAGGGCTTTTCTTCTATCCTCTCCCTTTGCTTTCTTCTTTCCCAACAGTACTCTCGCTACCTCGTCCTGCTCCTTTAAAGCGATTGAAAGCTCCAGCGTTTTTCTGTAAGTCCACTCAGCTCTGTTTAAAGTTCCTTCCCCTACCCAGTCCACAAATCTGAGAATTATGTTGGTCATTTTGAATCCACTCGTCGAACTTCAGTCGCTACGCTCCTTTGTTCTCCTCGTGTCTTCACCCATTTTTCCCCGAGGGCTTTTTTTAAAAGGGCTCATTTTCAATCCACTCCTCGAAGCTCACTTCGTTCGCTCCTCGTCGTGTCTTGACCCTTGCGATAGCAAGAGCGCAAGTGGGCGTCGGCGCAAGCCAGCATTCGTTTCGGCGAACGTGAAAGGCTTGCTGGCGAAGTGCTGACAAAAGGGCTCATTCAATCCTTTTCAGCAATTCCTGCGGATTCGTGTAGTACTCGTTGAAAAACCTGGCTACTTTCTTCAGCTCGGTTATGTTGTTGCTAACCATCCACTTCAAAATATTTTCTCTTCTTTCCAGCTCCTCGTTTAGCTCTTTCATGCTTATTCCTCCGAGTTTTGCAATTTTTTGTTTCAGCACGCTTTCGTTGCCGGCGCTCTCTAAGGTATCCTTTTTCGGATTCCATTTGTAAACGTTATTCAGCACGAATTTTTCATTCTCCCAGCCTACTACTTCAGCTATTTCGGTAATCCTTCTGAGCATTTTTCCATTTGAATAGAGCTTGCTCTGCATGATAATCAAATCCAGCGCAGGAAGCATGACTTCTGGAACATTCATCGGAGGATTCGTGAGTCTCGTAATGGTTTCTCTGGCAGAGTTGGAGTGCACGGTACCCATGCAGCCGTCGTGTCCTGTGTTCATCGCAGTAAATAGAGTCCTTGCTTCAGGTCCCCGAACCTCGCCCACGATTATTCTGTCAGGGCGCATTCTCAGAGTATTTTTCACCAAATCGTCCATTGATATTTCTCCACTGCCCTCAATGCTCGGCAGCCTGGTTTCCAGCCTTATGCTGTGCTCCACATACATCCGAAGCTCGGCTGTATCCTCTATCGTTATCACCCTGTCTGTAGGCTGTATAAACGATGCCAGGCAGTTCAGCGTAGTTGTCTTTCCGCTGGAGCTTCCTCCTGCTACCAGTATATTTCCTGCCTTGATTCCCACGCCTTCCACAATTAGCCAGAGATACGCAGCTACTTCAATGTTCAACGCCTTGAAATTTATCAAATTCACGACAGTCAATGGTTCTTTTTTAAATTTTCTTATCGTTATATTTGGTCCGTTGATGGCTATCGGCGGAATGGTAGCGTTGACTCTGGAGCCGTCCTGCAACCTTGCGTCAAGTAGAGGAGTTGCCCTGTCTATTCGTCTCTCCACAGACCTGGCTATTCTTTCGATTATCCTCAAAATATCATCTTCGCTCTCAAAGGTTATGTTTGTCTTGCATGCCCCATATTCTCTGTGATAAACGTAAACAGGCTTGTTTGTACCGACTACCATCACTTCTTCCAGGGCATCGTCTGCAAGCAGAAATTCCAGCAAGCCGTAGCCGAGCATGTTTGGAACAATCAGCCTTGCGAAATCTTCCCTCCTCGTAGGAGTTATCTCTGGAAAATTTTCCTTTATAACTTCCAGCACCCTTTTTAAAAAAACCTCTTCAGCTTTCTTTCTGTCCAAAAGACTCGTTGGGTCTACTTCAATTTCATTTATTGCAGTTTCTTCAGCTCTCTTGAGGAGGATTTTCTCTTCGCTCGAAAGCTCTGGCAGAGGTGCAACGTACAGCAGATTCCGCTCTCCCTCAATCTGAACTATTTTGTACGAAGAATCTTGCTTGAGGATTTTCTCGGCCTTCTCTTCTTTAGTTTCCCTGTCGTTGAGTTTTTCAAATAATTTTTCGGGTGAGGCGTAATATTCGTTAATTAATCTGCCGACTTCTTCTATACTTCTCATGCCTTTTCTAACCATATATTCTATGATTTCCTGCCTCCTCTCTATCTCCTCCTCCACTTCCTTTTCATCCACTCCCCTGAGCTCGGCAAGTTTCTTTTTTATAGAAGCAGGCACTCCGGTCGGCTTTACTCTGTCGTCCCTCGGGTCGTGCTGGTATATAATTTCCATTTTAACCTTGCCGTCTTCCATTCCTGTAATCTCTGCAACCTCGGTTATGCGCCGCACGAGCTTCCCATGGTAGGTAAATTTATTCTGCATTAAAATTAAATTAATGGAGGGAATCATTATCCTCGGGACGCTCATAGGTGCGCTCACGAGTCTCGTAATCGTCTCTTTAGCTGTGTTGGCGTGCAGAGTGCCGAGGCAGCCGTTCTGACCTGTGTTCATCGAGGCGAGAAGCACGTACGCTTCCGGTCCCCTAACCTCGCCCACGATTATTCTGTCAGGGCGCATCCTCAGCGCATTCTTTAAAAGCACGTCCATTGATATTCCTCCCTTTCCCTCGATATTCGGCAGTCTGGTTTCGAGCCTGATCCAGTGCTCTACGGGCAGCTGAAGTTCAGCTGTATCCTCTATCGTTATCACCCTGTCCGAGGAGGGAATGAAAGAACCCAGGCAGTTGAGCGTCGTGGTCTTTCCAGAACTAGTTCCTCCTGAAACGAGCACGTTTATCGGTTTGACTCCAAAGCCCTCGACCACGAGCCAGAGAAAAGCAGCCAGCTCTGGAGTGAGCGTTTTAAAATCTATTAAATCTACTATGGTAAATGGACTTGCCTTGAACTTTCTTATGGTGAGCGAGGGACCGTCCAGAGAAACCGGGCACAGAGTCGCATTTACCCTGCTTCCGTCCGGCAGTCTTGCATCGAGGAGAGGAGCACTCATATCTACCCTGCGTCCTACCGACCTCGCTATTTTATTTATAATGTTTATTATCTCTGCATCGTCTTCAAAAACTATATTCGTTTTGCACATTCCATGCTTTCTGTGGTAGACATATACCCTTTTCTTTGTTCCCACTACCATCACTTCTTCCAGAGCGTCGTCAGCGAGCAGAAATTCCAGCAAGCCATAGCCAATCATGTTTTGCACTATAAGCTCTGCGAAGTTTCGGCGCTGCGAGAGAAGCAGGTCAGGGTAGTCATGCTCTATTATTCTCATGACTTCTTTTACGAAAGTCTTTCTCCTCTTTTTTATATCGAGGATGCTTTCGGGGTCTATAGCTATCTCTGCTATGGCTCGCTTTTCAACTGCCCTCAAAATTTTTTTGTCTTTCTTGGTCAGGCTTGGAAGGGAGATTACGTAAGTGGGCATATTTTCGTCTTTTTTCCTGATTATCTTGTACTTTGCACCCTCGTCGAGTATCTCTACGTCCTTATCCTTTTCTAGCTCTGCTTTTTCCAGGGCATCGAGGAAGTAGTATCTCTCCCTCTCCTCCATTATCTCGCCCAGCAGACCTCCCAGTTTTTCTTTCTTCTTTTCATCCGCCAAGAAGTCATATGCCATGCTTTTAATTATAATTCTTTATGTATAAAAGATTAGTGAAGGCGGAAAAGCAAAAAGTTATATATCGAGTAAATCAGATTGGTGCGCATGGAACTTCCAGTCCTGAAAGATTTCAATTTGGCTGGTAAAAAAGTTTTGCTCAGGGTGGATATAAATTCTCCAATAGACCCGAAAACGAAGGAAATATTGGACGACACTCGGATAAGGAGCCACTCAATTACTCTGGACGCATTAACTAAGTCAAGGGTTGTGATACTCGCTCACCAGAGCAGACCTGGCTTGGGGGATTTTACAACTCTTGAGAGGCATGCCAAAAAACTGGAGGAAGTTAATGGGAGGGAAGTAAAATACATCGATGACGTCTTCGGCTTTGCAGCAGGGGAAGAGATTAGAAACCTGAAAAATGGAGAAATTTTGGTACTTGAAAACGTGAGATTCTGCTCAGAGGAGATAAGTCCTAACGTTGTCGCCAAGCCCCCCTCAGAGCAGGCAAAGACTAATTTTGTCAGGAAGCTTTCTTCCTATGTGGATTTCTATGTGAATGATGCATTTGCAGTTTCGCACCGTCCGCAGCCCTCGGTTGCAGCATTTCCGCAGGTTCTACCGAGCTGTGCCGGAAAGGTGATGGAGAGAGAGATACGGGTACTCTCTAGCATTCTAGAGAGTAAAGAAAAGCCCAGAGTTTTTGCTTTCGGCGGCTCTAAAGCAGAGGACTCGTTCAAGGTAATCAAAAGTTTGCTGGAGAGGAAAATAGCGGACAGCATTCTAACTTCCGGATTGGTTGCTACAATATTTCTCTTTGCAGAAGGCTGCGATATAGGAGAAGAGAACAGGCAGGTTTTGGCAAACAAAAAACTCGAACCTCTCATTGCAGAAGCGAAGGAACTCTTAAAGAAATACAGGGGCAGAATTCAGATGCCGATAGACCTTGCATTTCAGAAAAACGGCTCCAGAGTCGAGGCTTCTGTGCAAAAATTTCCAAATTACAAAATCCTGGACATAGGAATAGAAACGATTGCACGCTATTCAAGTATAATCGGCGATGCCAGATTCGCTGTTGCCAACGGACCCTGCGGCGTTTTCGAGACCAAGGCTTTCGCTTTCGGCACAGAAGAGCTGCTGAAGTCGATGGCACGTTCTAAGGCATTCTCGATAATCGGAGGGGGGCATCTATCCGCAATCGCCCGGAGCATGAACCTTTCAAAGGAAATTTCGTACATCAGCACCGGAGGAAAGGCGACCATTTATTTTTTGGCTGGAGAAAAGCTGCCCGGAATTGAAGCATTAAAAGAGAGAAAAAAATGACCAGGGTAATAGTTGTTGCTAGCGGAAAAGGGGGCGTAGGAAAAACTACGCTGGCAGCAAATTTAGCGGTTGCCCTAGCCCAATTTGGGAAGAGGGTTGCAGTTTTGGATGCAGACATAGTTATGGCAAACCTGGAGATAATCATGGGTCTCAGAAATCCTCCAGTTGCCCTGATAGATGTTCTCATGGGGCGGCTTGGAATCGAGGACGTGATATACGAGGGTACGGGCGGCGTTAAAATAATTCCAGCAGGCATAACCCTCGAGGGCTTCAGCGAGGGGACCATGGAGATGCTTAAGGCAGCGATAAGAGAGATACCTCAGGACATCGAAATTCTGGTCATCGACGCTCCCGCAGGTCGAGATGCTTCGATGGTGATGGACGAAGGTCAGGAGGTAATCCTGGTTACCGTTCCCCAGGTTTCCTCTGTTTCAGATGCGCTCAAAATGAAGATACTTGCTGAAAAAATGGGAGCCAAGGTTATAGGAGTGATTCTGAACATGGTAGAAAACAAGCCCAGAGAGCTGAGCAGAGGAGAAATCGAGAATGCGCTTGACGCAAATGTAATATCCATAATACCCGAGGACAGCAAGATTAAGGAAGCCCTGGCATGCGAGGTGCCTTTTGTGATTAAATATCCTGCCTCAAAACCTACCAGAGAGTTAATGAAGCTTGCAGCCGAGCTTATTGGAAGGGAGTACATTCCAGAAAGTTTTTTCTCGAGGTTAGCTGGCATATTCAGATAGAATATCTAACTTCGATTTGTTTTGTTTAATCGAGTGAAATAATTTGGTTAATATTTTACATGTTTTCAAAAATTTTAATTAGTAATTTTCTTTCGAAAGATTTTTAAGCGTGTAAATATAATAAAACGTTAACAAATAATTCCTTATATGTTAGAGAGTCGAAATGGCCGAAAAAAAAGAGAATATAATTGAGAGGCTGGAGGCTCTTAGGAAGAGAGTACCTGAAGAGAAGGGACCATCAATACCTGTGGATGTTAGAAGAAAGCGGTTGGCAAGGCTGGTTGGAATTCTCGTTATTATGGTATTCATCGGTTTGATATCTCTTTTGGGCTATAGCTTCCTCTTTAAACCTGTTAAGGAAAAAATAGAAGTCGAAGATACTGCGCTTGCGCAGGCAAAGGCGCAAAAAATAAATTATATAAACGACGCTTTCGCAGGTTTGCCTGCCAGGTATATGTCTGATAGAGCTCAGCTAATAAATCAGGTAAATCAAGCTGCTACTGTCTCGCAGGTTCAGGAGATTGACTTCTCTACACCAGCAAGCAATGCATGGCGGAGCTATACTCTGGAGAAAGTTAATGAAATTGCAAGGAAAACCGAGAAAATAGAGATGGAGGTAGGGAAAGACATTTATCGTGAGTTAGCAACGATTAGACAGAAGATAAGCCTTCTTTCTTATGCGGAACTAAAAACAGCAGTTGTCAGGGAACTGAGAGCTGAATATGTGCCGATAAGACTGCTGAGGGAGCAGGCAGCCATGGGATTGGCGGAGCCAGGAAATATCGTCAACATTTACTTCAAAAACGGAAGCAGCATCGCAGTTCTTGCCAAGGATGCTAAAGTTGTTGCAGTTCTAAGGGCAAAGGCGAGCGGGAGCATAAACCTTGCCGAGACCGAGAAGAAAACAGACACTGGAGGCGGCATCGAGGGATACGGAACTGCTGCATCACTTAGCATAGGTGCTACAAGCGCAGCTCTAACTGGCTCATACGAGGGCAGTACAGGATTGAAGATGAGGCAGTCCGAGACTGCTTATACCGTCAACATCGAAGAGCTTCAAAAGGCGGCAGCAGCGAGCAAGCTTCCAGAAAGCTATATTAAAGAGGTATTAGCGAATTATGGATTAAAGCTGAATGCGATTGAAAGAGAAACCAATATAGGGGACTTAGGCGTGGAATATCTAATGCTGTTCGAAGTCAGCAACAAGGAGGCTCCCGAATTGGTATTGAGAGCCCTGTCCAGCGAAGACAGAAAAAACATATTCGTCACGATTTCCGAAATCTCGGTTTGGATGAAGGGTATAGGGTGATATCCATGAAGATTCTAATAGCCTTCGTTATTTTGACAGTCTTTCCAGCAGCGTTTGCACAAATCGGCGGCACCGAGTTTGTCAAAGTACCGGAAGGAGCTATAAGTAAAGTAGATACAGAAATTTACGCAAAGATAGAAAACTGGGGCTATGAGAGAGTCTTTGTTGCACTTCCTGAGGGCTGGAAGATTGACGATATCCAGCAGGGCGTGACTTCATATCCCGTAAGGTACTATGGGCTGATAGAGCTGTATGGCGTGCCCTATGGAGATACCCCTCTTGGAAGGGGAGACGTTTATACTTACACATGGACTTACTACGGATTTTCTACAGCACGCACAATCGAAGTTGCGGGAAGAACTGGCTGGTATCTAAAGCCGAACGAGGGAATAATAATAAACATTAAGGTTAATGACATAGGCGTTGGTGGAGGCATTATAGATCCTTTTAAAATCGAAAAGGAAAACCCCGGCATTAAAGTCGATAGATGGGAACAGAGATTCTTACTCACCGTCACAAAAAACGGATTCATCACCGCACCTTGGATAGTTGAGGGAGGAGTTTTAACCGAGGCAAGTCCTGCGCCGTACTCGGAGGCTAAGAAAAGAGGTTCATATAAATATTATGAAGATTTTGAGATTAAATATACTGGTATAAAATGGAATCAGTGGTTTGAGTTTAAAAATTCCGTTTCCACGCTTCTGTCTTCCAAACCACTTGCAGCTACTGATTTGGAATTTTATCCAATAGAAAAGAAAAATATATTGAGACCTGTATTCAGAGTCGATAATTTTAAAACGATAATGTACGCATACGACTGGAAAAGAGACAGAAAAATCGAGGGCATTGTTTTGCTGCGGGACGATTTCAAGGATGTACCCGAGTGGTTCAAGTGGTTCTGATGATTTCCGACAGAGAGCAGGCTGTTTTTGAGTGCGGAATAAAGCTCGGCAGCATATTCCATCAATTCGTAGGAACGCCTGTAAGTGCGAGAAGCAAAAAATCTTTAGGAAAAGCAATCGAGGAAGCAATCAAAAATCAGCCCTTCGTGGAGAGCGTCAAGGTAAAGATAAATCTGAGAAAGCGCAGCTATGTTTCCCTTGAAGGAAAGATGCTCGACGCCAGCGTTGTGGTGCGCTTCAAAAGCGCAAGATGCAAATGCAGGTTAAAGTATATAAAAGATTACCCACTGATGTACATTGAAGAGGTTAGAATATGCTCAGCATAGCACTGCCAAAGGGAAGCCTGGAAGAGCAGACGTTATTACTTTTCAAAGAGGCAGGCTTAGAGGCGAGGATAGGCTTCAGAGATTACAACCCGAGCATAGCAGACCCGAGAATATCCAAGGTAAAAATTCTCCGCCCGCAAGAGATACCGAAATACGTCGAGGAAGGCTACTTCGACTTGGGAATCTCGGGCTGGGACTGGGTGAATGAAAGCGGAGCTGATGTAGAGGTTATTGCAGACATGCCTTACAGCAGGCATGGCACAGGGGTTGTCCGCCTCGTCGTCGCAGTCTCAGAAGACTCTGGAATTGATAGACCTGAGGATATAAAGCCAGGAAGCAGGGTTACGACAGAGTTCCCAAATTTAACGGAAAAATATTTCGAGAAGCTCGGGATACCTGTACACATTCACTACTCCTACGGCGCTTCGGAAGCAAAAGTCCCGGACCTGATGGACGTGGTAATCGATTTAACCGAAACAGGAGCGACGCTGAGGAAGAACCGCCTGAAAATCATCGGCACGATTCTGGAGTCTTCTACCAAGCTTCTTGCGAACAGGAAATCCTGGAAAGACCCCAAGAAGCGAAAAGCAATCGAAGAAGTTAGAACCTTGCTTCTCGGCGTGATTGAGGCAAGGGGCAAGGTTCTGCTCAGCATGAATGTGCCGGAGAAGAAGCTCGAGGACGTGGTTTCAATCCTGCCCGCAATGAAAAATCCTACGATTTCAAAGCTTTACGGCGCAGGCTATTATGCGGTCGAGACCGTGGTACCCAAAAAAGACGTAAACTTGCTCATTCCAAGGCTGAAAGACAGGGGCGCAGAGGATATTCTGGAGATGAACATCTCCAAAATCGTGAAGTAAAACGTAATGCAGAATATTACAAACTCTCCAGCACATAGTCTGGTTTAATTTCACTTCTATCGACGTCTTCCTGTTTTGCATATCCTGTAAGCACAAGCGCAGTTTTCATGCCTGCTTTTTTACCCATAACTATATCTGTTTCCAGTCTATCGCCGATGAGCAGAATCTCCTGCGGTGCAAATTTTGCCTTTCTCAGTATTATATCAGCCATTACGTGCGAGGGTTTTCCTATTACGACTGGCTTCTTTTCGCACGCTGTTCTTACCGCACTAACAATAGAGCCTGCCCCAGGGAGCAGACCGTCTTCTGTTACCAGAGTGTTGTCCAAATTTGTTGCAAGGAAGTCTGCGCCACTCCTGATAAGCTTCACAGCAGTTGCGATTTTTGTGTAATTTAAATTTCTGTCAAGTCCGACGAGCAC
>JBDRDL010000026.1:0-29552 GCA_043820925.1 Methanobacteriota archaeon
GCAGCTGCACCGCCGCACAGGCAAGTCCTTTGCATCTATGTCAAAAACAAGCTCTGCTTTCAGCCAGCCTTCTCTATTGTATGGTTTTTCATAGAAAGATATGCTGCTGTAAGCTGCATATGGATAGCGATTTTTTAAAAAAATCTCGAGCTGCTCGGCGCTATTCATCTGTTTGTATCTGTCGCTTGGACCAGAGCCGTCGTGGTCAAATCCGAATTCTCTGCGCTCAATCGAATTAACAATAAAATCAGGCAGGTCTTTTTTGCTCCATTCTTCAGTGTAGTATATCTTCCGCTCTTCGCCGGCAGCAGGTTTAAATCGAAACATTCAACTCTCGCCTTTGTATTTTTCCATACCTTTTGCGATTAAATATCCTCTTGCACGCTCAGCATATCTATACCGATTAACCAGATTCCAGAAGTCTTTCGAGTGATTGGGATACACGAGGTGGGCTAACTCATGGATAATGAGATAGTCGATAACCCATGTCGGCATCTCTGCTACTCTGTGGGATATCCTGATAGTTCCTTTTTTAGTCGTGCAACTGCCGAATATCGAATTCTGATTTGTGGAGTACTCTATGGAATTTATCTTGAGCTTTCCATTGAAATATTTTTGATTCAATTCCCTTGCTCGTTTAGAAAGAGCGCTGCCGTCAAGCTTGCGTTTTTGCATCTTTTTCTCTATGCGTTTGCTCATTTTTTCAATCCATCTTTTCTCCTCGCTCTCAGAAAGTCTGGAAGGAAGATAAATAAAAAGCTCTTCTCCCCGAAGTCTTGCGCTTATAGTGCGCTTTCGCTTCTCGCTTCGAATTATTTTTACGTTCATTTCAATATTCGTTTCTCCTCGCGTCTTGACCCATTCAAAAACAGCTTTCTTGTGTAGTAGCTCAGGGGATTTTTAATCCCCTTGCAGCCTTCGTCAGGGGTGCAGAGCGAGGGCGACTCTCTCCTGACTTTTTCGCAGTTCGGCGTGAAGTACCAGTTGGACTTGCCTGAATCTTCTAACCTGAATTCTTCGGTAAGTCCGAAGCCCAGGTGGTAGCCGACATTCAGCCTCTCTATTGGCTGGTCTTCGAAGAGCGGTGGAGAGCAGCGCTTCGCTGCCTCTTCAATAGTCGGCATGAGCTCCTCCGTAACGACTCTTATGTCTTTGACGTAATCCGAGATTTTTGCATCTTTTTTTGAGCCGATTGGAGATACCCTCGCATAGGATAGGAAGGAAGTCAGCAGAACAGTTATAGCGTAATTTCTGGAGCCGGAAGTTACACCCTCGAGAGTATGCTTGATGCAGGGTGGGAAAAACTCAGGTTTCAGTCTAAAGTCTTTTACCCCGCGCATTTTTATTTTCCTCGGCAGATGCAGCTTGGATATGTACGAGCTTAAATACTTGGGATTAGACGAAGCCTTGGAAATCAGATTTGCAAGTTCTTCCAGCCTTTCATCGCCTTTCCCATTTTTTCTTTGCAGGAATTCATCAATCGAGGCTTCTGTCGTTGCCTTTGAGAGATTTATCAGGTCACTCAGACTCAGAAAAGCATATCCTTTGGCTATGTGGAAATCTGTCAGGTTTTTTTTTCTCGCCCTTAAAATTGGCAGCAGGTGCTTCCACTCAACGGCATATTTCAGGCGACCCTCTCTCTGATTTTGCGAGGCAGATTTGAGTTCATCCTCGGGTATGGCGAGCTTTAGGTCGTCTATCTGCTTGACCTCAAAAAACTGGGAAAACAGGCTGCAGACGAATTTTACATCATATCCATAGTCGCTTTTGTCCGCACCGTATTCGCCGAGCGCTGACCAGATTCTCGCCTCTGTTATTATTTTGGTTACGTCTTTAACAGTCCTGGCTTCATTGCTGCTGCGTCCGTATTTTGCCGCAGCACGAAATAGCAGATAGAAAGAGACAATGTCCCACTTTGCGTCATAGCTTTCAAGAACCTCCCTCCTTCCCCCCAAAACAATCTTCTTTTTCGCTAATTCAAAAACTTCAATAGGCAAATCCTTAATCAAAGGAAAATTTTTAGCCGCGCCTGCGATGATATTCTCAGCTTCTCTGGAAAACGGGTTGATAACATTGAGCATAAAAGTACTTTACTCGCTCTCAATTCTCGGCGCAAGCAAAAAGCTCAGCCTTGCGCTGGGGGCAAGAAAGTCCATCTTGACCGGTATATTGTCTCCGAGAGAGATTTTTACTGAATTGGCAATTTCGCTCGCCTTTACCATGTCTTTCAAGTACTCTATAGAGAACATGCTCTTGCATTCTTTCTTTGCCTCGAATTGAATAGCCTCGTCCTTTGCGATTTTTACCTCAACATTGCCTAAGTCGCCTTTTGCAGAGATGTACAGAAACTGCTCATTCACTTTTAAAGTAACGTGGTCGCTGATTATCTCTGCATCCTTGATTCCTTCGCCTATTATGTTCGGACTTATTTCGATAACGCTCGGGAAATCTAAATTCGGCACTTTCAGCTCCTCCTCAGGCACGTCTATGAGCGGTAAATTAAAAGTTCTTGTCGAGGAATTTTTAAATTTTATTCTGAGTGCATTGTTTTCCTCGTCGAAAGCCAGGGAAATCTTGTCAGTTGCACCAGCTCTCTTTAATATCATGTTGAACCTGCCCAAGTCCAAGCCGAGCACCAGCGGTTCTTTGACTTCGAACTTGTCAAACGCCTCTTTTTTTAATTCAAAATCTACGAGCGCCACATGCGCCGGATCCATGGCTCGCAATCTTAAACCATCGCTGCTAACGCTAACTCCTGCCTCATCTATCATATTCGAAATCGCATCTATAGAATACTTCAGCAACTTCGGGTCAGCCAAGCTCGCCTCAAACATTCTAAACACCTCTTTTCATTTTTTCAGATATATATTTTACCTGCTCGTAAAGTCCTGTATCTAACTTGCCCATATCCTGAATTATCTCGACTTCGATTGCATTCTCGTCCTTTCTTACCTTGCCAATCACCCGCACCAACTTACCTTCCCTTGCGATAGCAAGCTGCTCAGGGTCCGCAAACAGCGCCGCAATCCTGCCGGTGCCGTCGTCTATCATTGCGGAGTTATTTACCTCGTCCCTGTCAATGACCGTTCCGAGAACCCTAACCCTGAAATCTTGCTCGCTTATCTCTTTGATGCTTTTTTCCTTACTCGGCAATCTTCTCATTCTTTCCATATTAATCCTTCGGTTAATTGTACTCCCGCCAGGTAAACTTGCACTTCGTGCACCTGAAGAACCTTGTCTCAGCCTCGTCAGCCTTTCTCGTCTGCAGCAGCCACCATTCAGCATTCATGTTCTTGCATTTGGGGCACTCTGCTCTGGTAGTCGGCAGCGTTCTTATCTCTTCCTCGAGTATAAGCAGTTTATTTTTTCTTTTATTCTCATCACTAAGTTTGAACTCCTGGCTATTTAAAATTTCTTTTTCCTCGCCGCACTTGGTGCATTTCAGTTTTTTTCCATTTGGCAGCATTAAACTGCCGCACTTATCGCAGAACATTTTCAATCCCTTCGTCACTTCGTCGTCTTCGACTCCTCGTTCCTCGGTCTTGACCCACTATTGTACTTGCTTACGCAAGTAATTTTCCCCAGCGATAGCTGGGCGCTATACCTTTGCGCTGGGCTCATTTTCAATCCCTTTGACCTTAATATAATCTTCAATTATCTTTGCGTGGTCGAAGGCAAGTTTTTCTTTTTTTAGCTCGTCCAGGCCGAAGAACCTCGCATCCCCTGCGTCGCTTCCTCCTTTCTCTTTCCCCCTGCCGTCAGCAAGGTAGCATATAGATATAACGTGCCCTCTCGGGTCTCTTCCAAAGGTAGAGTAGACTCCGAGCAGCCTTTTTATTTTTATTTCGAGATTTGCCTCTTCCTTTATCTCCCTCTTCACAGCCTCCTCTGCGCTCTCCCCGTACTCGATGAAGCCTCCTGGTAGAGCCCAGCAGCCTTTGAACGGCTCGTTTTTCCTCTTTATTAAAAGAATTTTGTCATCTCTCTCGACAATTGCATCTACGGTAACCAGTATTTTCATTTTTTTACCCTATCAATGTGCTTCAGCAGCTCTGCAAATGCGTCTATCGATGCTTCCCTGAGTTTAAAGTTTTCATCCTGCAAGCCGCTGCGCAGGTTTTTAGTAAGTATATCCACGCATTCTTCAAGCGTTATATTTTTCCTAACCCACGCATCGAATACAGCGCATTCAACATAATCCGCCATTTCATGCTTGCGCAATCTTTTGCCAGCCCGCTCTCTCAGCCCGGAGCGAATCAGCGCCTCGGCAAGAATGTAATTCGATACTTTTTTGCCAGTTGGTTTTTTAAGAGCATTCGACAGCGCAAGGGAGTATATAAAATTGACAAAACCATCGCCCAGGCTCGATAATTCAGAAGCACTTTTTACCTCAAAATCAAGCATTTCAATCCACCTCTCAGCATTCGTCGCATTCGCTCCTCTGCCGAGACCCCTGTTTCTCCTCGTGTCTTGACCCGCTCTACCACTTGCTCCGCAAGTGCACTCGTTCAGAACGAACGAAAGCACGAGCGACACTCGCATCCTCGCTCTTCATGAGCGAGTGCAGCGCTGGGTCTCGGCACGAGGCATCATTCGTGCTTGCTATCGTGAAAAGCTTGATGCCGAAGTGCTCTTCCGTTAGGAAGATGGCATACACGCCAGCTTCCTATCGGAATTGAGAATCAGTCAAACTTCTTTTTGAGTTCTGAGAAGGTTTTTTCAAGCTCTTTCAAAGATTCCTTCAATACAAATCTCGGTATACTTTCCTTTCCAAAGTCAAAGGTTTTCGCTTCTTCTACGTACTTCTCCAAAATTTTTGCGGAAACACCTGACTTCTTTTCCAGCTTTTCTATATCCGCCTTCAGCAATGCATTTGCAGATTTTATACCTGCCTTTTTCAATTCTTCTGCTCTCTTCGGTCCGATTCCCTTAACCTCGTCCAGAGGTACAATTTTTTCTTTACCCTTTGGGAGAGCCACATCTCTCGTTTTGATGTAAATTTTGGGGCTGCTGAGCAGTGGATGCTCTATTTTGTATGCAGCAAATAAAACGTCCTTGTGGGCGCTGAGAGTTTGGCGCAGTGCATTGCAGAAAGTGTGATCCTCTCCAACTATTTCGACCTCAAGCTCTGTTTTTGTCTCTTTTATTATCCTTGCTTCCACGCCATCACCTATACCAAGCCCTTGCCATATTCCGGAGAAATTCTCCTGAACTCTATGCGCCCGCAGTTCTCGCATTTCAGCTTATCCCCGGTCAGGGATAGAGCTGTGTTGCAGTGGTAGCAGAATGCCTTTATCACTCCCAGGTCTTTACCAACAGTTGAGAGCTGAATCGGCGTCCTGCTTGTGTTCAGAACTTTTGCATAAACAACGTCGCCGACTTTAAATTCCTTAGATAATTCAGATACATAGGAATCCCTTGTTTGAGAAATGTGAATTCCTCCGTCAATGCTTCCAGGGAGTGCTCTCTCATTTCCCTTTAACTTTAGCAGCTCCACAATCGCAATCTGCGGCTTTACATCGACTATTTTTCCGATTACGAGGTCGCCGTCTTTCGGAATCGGCGGCGTGCTCGTTCTTGGCAAAACCTTGATCTTCCTTTCCTTCATGTCGATAACCAGAGTTCCAGTTATCGAGGCATAGATTTTCCCTTCCTCTTCGTACGCTCCTTCCCCAGGAATAAACTCTTCGCTGAACCCGAGCTCGATTCCGGGTATGACAAATTCACCACTTTCTACCATTTCAATCCACTCCTTCGCTCGTCGCTATCACTCCTCGCTCAGTCGTGTCTTGACCCACGATCTTGCTTACGCAAGTGGGTCTCGGCACGAGAAACGCGACCATGCTCATGCTCGAAGGTCTGAGCGTTTCGAAGCGCTGAGAATTCTGTAAACATCGACGCTTATTTTTTTCTTCTCTTTCCTGTGGAATTTGTACGAATGCGGCAGTAAAAATTCCACTCGCTTAACATCTGTAATTATTCCCCCAAGTTTCTCTGCGTAGCGGGTGACAAATTCTCTTGTTTCTGCCTTGTGCATGGAGTAAATAACCCTTCCTAACTCCAGCGCTTTTTTCAGGAATACTCTGTCTGCCTTTTCTTTTTTAACTCCAAAAGGGGGATTTTGAATTACAGTATCGCAGCTTCCCTTTATATCTTTTACGTCAGATTTAACCCATGCTATTTGCCTCGCAAGTTTTTCTGCGTTTTTCTTCGCAACTTTCAATGCTTCCTCATCTACATCAAAACCACGAACTTCTCTCGCCCCGAGCAGCGCTGCGCCTATTGCGAATTTTCCGGTCCCACAGCCGAGGTCGAATACAATCTTACCTTCTATATCACCCTTCAAATACGCATAGTACAGCACTTCTGCGGCGATGTTTGCAGGCGTAACATATTGCTCCAGCCTTGCTATGGGCTTTTCAAACGATTCGACTTTTTCGAGCAGGATTTCCAGTTTTTTCTTCAGCATGATTTAATTTAAGATATTAGAATATAAACTAGTTTGGCGGCGAAAGTATTCTTTTGCTATGCAAAAGCGTTGACGGAAATGGGTCTCGGCAGAGGAGTGCAACGACGAATGCTGAGAAACGGGCCCGACGGGATTTGAACCCGCGACTAACTGGTTAAGAGCCAGCCACTCTAGCCAGACTGAGTTACGGGCCCTTCCACGTCCCAAATTCTTGCCTTCGGCAAGAATTTCTACGTGAAAAGTATTTATATCATATATAATCATTATAAATTGTGATAAAAATGATAGCAGATGATATACTCCAGTACAACTGGCAAGCAAGGGAGGAGGGTTTTTCAGCACTGGAGCACGAGATAATTTTTAGAGACTTGTGCTGCGGCTGCGGGGTGTGCGCAGCTGTCTGCCCGGAGAAAGTGATAGAGGTGCAGGAGTTTCCAAAGCTCACGGGCAAGTGCACGAATTGCGGGTACTGCTTGACGCAGTGCCCGAGAAGCTTCTTCTTTTCAGAGGAAGCAGAGACCGAGATTTTTGGAGTTCCATCGCAGGAGTTGCTGGGGCACATAGAAACCAAGCTCGCTGCAAGGACGAGGGAATCCATAGCAGGAATCCAGGACGGCGGCTTCGTGACAGCGCTGCTGAAATATGCATTTGAAAAGAAAATAATCGACGGAGCAATAGTTTCTGGCTTCGATAAAGAAACCTGGATACCAGTGGCAAAGCTTGCAACTTCGGTTAAAGAGCTGGAGGGTACTTCTGGCACCCGCTACTCGAACAGCCCGAATCTCGCTGCTCTTCTGGAAGCAAAGGAAAAGAATTTAAAAGCGCTGGCAGTCGTCGGAGTACCCTGCCAGATAGAGGCTGTGAGAAAAATCCAGGGCTATCAGATAGAGGAAGTGAATCTTGCGAGCAGAATAAAGCTGAGTGTTGCGATTTTCTGCTCCAGCAATTTCACGTACGACGGGCTCATGAAAAAACTCGTGGAAGGGAAGTATAAGGTTGCGATAAAAGACATAAAAAAAATGGACATAAAGGGGAAAAATGTGCTCGTTTATACAGACAAAGGAAAAATAGAGATTCCACTAAAAGAAGCATATGAGGAAAGAAGAGAAGGCTGCAAAGTTTGTACAGATTTTTCAGGCAGGCTTGCTGACATTTCAGTTGGAGCGGTCGATTCTCCAAGCGGCTTTTCAACCGTTTTCGCAAGGACAAAATTCGGAGCTGAGCTTTTGAATAAAATTATTAAAGATGGTAGATTCGAAACTGCTGCGATAGAAGAGCTAAAAATTTCAGATGCGCTCCAGACAAAAAAAGCAGAAAATGCAGTAAAGGAAATCAGGAAGAGGATAATAAGGGAATTGCCTCTGCCTTTCAAGAGCCTGAAGTGGTGAAAAATGGCTACAAAAAAACTGAAAATAAAAAAACTGGAATCTCCTCGCTTTAAAATGAGCAACGTGGAGATAGAGCTCGGAGAAGTAGAGCCCTACTGGGAGGAGCCTCCAGGTCCAACTCCGAAGCCAACTTTAGCAGACTTAAGGGAATGGGACATGAAGCTGCTGAACAGATATGAACCTTTCTATTCTCCAATCTGCGATATGTGCTGTTTGTGCTCCTACGGAAAATGCGACTTAACGCACGGCAAGAAAGGCGCATGCGGAATTGACCTAAAAACCCAGCAGGCGAGGATGATAGCTCTGGAGTCAGCAATCGGCGCAGCCTGCCACGGCGCCCATGCGAGGCACATGCTGGAGCACCAGATAAAGCGCTTGGGAAGGGATTACAAAATTGACATGGGCATGAACATAGCTACTGAGGCTCCTATCTACAGGACTATAGTAGGCAAGAAACCAGAAACGCTGGGCGACCTGGAGGAAGGCATGGAATATGCGGAGAGAGAGGTTCAAAACGTGCTCTCTTCTATACACACAGGTCAGGAGAGCAGCTACAGGGACTTTGAATCCAAGGCGATGCACATAGGCATGGTAGACAATCTCGTGAAAGAAATAGGCGACATAGCGCAAATCGTGGGCTATGGCTTTCCAAGAGGAGACCCTAATGCCCCTCTCGTTGAGATAGGTGCAGGCAGTGTAGATGCCAGAAAACCAGTAATACTCATGATAGGCCACAACATCGCCGCAGGGGCAGAGGTCATTACGTATGCAGAGGCTTTCAACAAGCTCGACACTATAGAAGTCGCAGGCATATGCTGCACCGCCCATGATTTGGCGAGGCGCAGCAGGACGAAGATTATAGGTCCCATGTCAGAGCAGGTCAGATTCATAAGGTCCGGAATAGCTGACGTAATAGTTATAGACGAGCAGTGCGTGAGGACTGACGTAATAGAGGAGGCGAAAAAGGTAAAGGCAGCGGTGATTGCGACGAACGATAAGGTAGCTTCCGGACTGCCCAACAGAACTAACGACAGCGCAGATTCGATTGTAGAAGACTTAGTTTCAGGCAGAATTGCGGGAGCTATGATACTGAAGCCCGAGAAAGCTGGAGAGGTTGCGGTAAAAGTTGCGGAGAGGCTTGCACCGCTGAGAGAGGGCATAAAGGCAGTACCAGACGAAAAAGAGCTGAAAAAAGAGGCTTCAAGATGCAATGCGTGCGAGGAATGTCAGAGAGCATGCCCTGTTAACCTGCACATAAGCGAGGGAATGAAGAATGCAGGGAAGGGGAATCTCGCAAAACTTGCAGAACTCCGTGAGTTCTGCATAGGCTGCGCCAAGTGCGAGTCAGCATGCCCAAAGAATATACCGGTTATATCGCTTATGGAAAAAGCTTCTGAGAAGAAAATAAAGGAGGAGAAGTTCAGGATAAGGGCTGGAAGAGGTCCAATACTCGACACAGAGATTAGAAACGTAGGTCCTCCCATCGTGTTTGGGGAAATACCTGGAGTAGTAGCCCTTGCAGGCTGCAGCAACTATGCCAACGGCGCAAAAGAAGTGGTCGATATTGCAGAGGAATTTTTAAAAAGACGCTTCATCGTCGTTGCCAGCGGCTGCGCTGCCATGAGCCTTGCAATGTACAAGGATGAGGAGGGCAAAACCCTGTACGAAAAGTATTCGGGCAACTTCGACTCTGAAGGACTCACAAACGTCGGCTCCTGCGTTGCTAATGCGCATATACTGGGCGCAGCCGTAAAAATTCCAAGCATATTTGCAAGGCGAAATCTAAGGGCGAACTTCGAGGAAATCGCAGACTATATTCTCAACAGAGTCGGCGCAGTGGGCGTGGTCTGGGGAGCGTACTCGCAGAAGGCACTGTCCATAGCTACTGGTCTCAACAGGTGGGGAATACCTGTAATTCTGGGTCCGAGCGGAGTGAAGTACCGGCGCCTCTATCTTGGCAGGAAAGACAAGCCCGAGAAGTGGGAAATCTTCAACGCAAGAACAGGGAAAAAATTAATAACAGACCCTGCGCCCGAGCACCTCACATACGTTGCCGAATCAAAGGAGGAGGCAATCGTCGCTATAGCAAAGCTTGTGATGAGACCGAATGACACCACAAAAGGAAGGCAGATAAAGCTTGCCCACTACATAGACCTGCACAAAAAATACCTCGCTACCATGCCGAACGACCTGCATTTGTACATAAGAACAGAAGCTGACATACCAGTAACGATGAAAGAGGAAGTGAAGAAAATTCTCGCAGAAAAAGACTGGAAAGAGAGAGCAATACCTGACCCAACACTCCTGGAGCGGCTGGTATATGGAGGGAGAAAATGATAACCCTTTTTAACTATGTGCTATTGAGCGCTTGCGTGAGCAAGAGCGCAAGTCTAACGCACCAGCTAGCGCTGGAGCGAAATAGCACGACGTATGATGGTCAACCTTTCAGAAGGTTGGTGTGAAAATGATTTATGCAAAGTCCTGGGTAAGGACGCAGCAAGCAGGTCCGAAACAGGCAAGAGCTGTGCTGCCTGATGCGGCTGCGAGGATTATAAAGAATGCAAAAAAACCTGCGATTATAATAGGTGCGAGAATCCAGGACCTGAACGGAGCGCTCGTAGAGAGAGTCATAAGACTTGCGAATGCGAGAAACATTCCCGTCGTAGCGACTGCGCACTCAGGGAAATTCCTCGCAGAGAGGGGATTCAAAAACTACGTGGAAATGGGCGTGGTGGAGATAACTAACATCGCAACCGATGAGGAATGGAAGGGCATAGACGGCACTGGCAAGCCTGACCTTGTAATAGTCCTGGGTGCCCACCTCGACTTAATGAATGCTACCTTCCAGACTCTAAAAAACTTCACAGACATTGCTTCTCTTAGCATAAGCCGCTACTTCATGGCAAATGCAACTTATTCTTTTCCGAACATAGATGACGAAATCTGGCTTCGCTACCTTGACGAGCTTTGCGAAAAGTGCGGGCTTTGAAAGTGCGAGCCTTGAAAGTGCGAAAGATGATTATAAATCTAAAGCTTACGATGGAGTCGGGGCAACCCCCGAATTTTATCTGGAGCAAAGATGGCGACAAATACTTCAGATATATTGGCGGCGAGAAGTGCTATATCTGGGAGGATAACGGTCTGCGCTGCACCGAGGGATTTGAAGACTATGTTCTCAAGCTGCTCAGAGGCAGCGACGACCTGAATGCGGTTTACAAAAAGATTTCTACCGACGCTGTAACTAAGCAGGCGATAAAAAAGTATAGTGGGTTGAGGGTAACTCTGAGCGACCCCTGGGAAACTCTGGTCTGCTTCATCTGCTCAGTAAACAACAACATTCCACGCATTCGCAGGAATGTTCAGAGCCTGATGAGAGAAGGCAGGGTATTAACACCAGAGGAAATTTTGAGAGCTGACTTGAGCAGGTGCTGCCTCGGCTTCAGGGAGAAATTTTTAAGAGAAACCGCAGAACTTGCGCTCTCTTACGATCTTGAAAAAATTGGGAAGACCGACTACAAAACCGCAAAGCAAGTGCTAATGGAGCTACCGGGCGTCGGAGCTAAAGTTGCGGACTGCGCGCTTCTCTACGGCTACGGAGTTCTCCAAGCTTTTCCTATCGATGTATGGATTCAGCGTGCGATGGAGAAGTACTACCGCAAGAAAAAGCCTGCCGAAATAAGGAAATTCGCAGAGGAGCGCTGGGGAAGCTGCGCAGGCTATGCGAACACGTATTTATATGCTGCTGTAAGAGGGATATAGTTACAAGTAATTCCGATGATGTCGCTACATGTTCCGATAGGCGTGCCGATAGAGATTCTGGTTTTTGATGGATAGAAACGAGATTAAAGAAGACTCTAATGGACACAGAGATTTTGTTTAATAATTTGTAGACGATTTTTGTCAGTAAAGAGATTAAAATTAACACGATCTAATATCCTTGGTAAAGTTATTTCATCTTCACCAAGTTCCTGCCATAATTCATCCTTGCTTTTCCATCGCATCCAACTATCCATAAGCTCCTCTGCTTCAACTTTTGCTTTTTGCACGAATTTTATGTAACCTTCAGCATTTCCCTTACAGTTATATGCCTCCCTTATCCTGCCATCCCACATTACAAAAAGTTGCGGTAGAATTATATGCATTATTTTTGAAGCACCGGTAAACCCATGCTTTCTTGCTTTTGATTTTCCTACATTGGAATTTGCAAGAATATTGAATATTTCTTTTATTGCTCTAACATTCAAGTCATCTAAGGTAATTTTTAACAAATCTTTGTCCTCTAATTTTTGAAAATTTGGTGTACATTTTTTGATGTCTTCTAGAATTCTTCTTTTTACTTTGTCGTCCCTATAGTCAACTCGACGCATTTTGTTCCAAGATTGGAGAAATTCTATTAGTTCGTTAATGTCATCAAGAGTTAATGCCTCTAAACGTTTACCATTCAAACCTTGGATACCATCTAAATATTTTATATCCTCAGTACCAGTTGCAACTCGCTTTACGACACGAAAATCCATGATTTTCTTATAATTCATCTTATATTTATATCAATGTCCACTTGCAAGGAAAAAATCATAAACAGTTAATCTATTTATCCTTTTACAACCAATATAATTATCGGAAACTTGGGAAGGGGTACACGCTAATTTGCCAGCCTTACCCGAACAAAAATTTGAAGTAGAAAAAACTATAAAGCTAGGCGATCGAGGAATCTGCGTGATAAAAGGTAGGGTAAGGTGGGGAGTTAGAACTCCCCTGGGCATAACTGTGAGAACAACAGAAGAATACTGGAAGCTAATCACAAAATTCAAGCATCCTATAATCAAAAGATACGAGAGAGAGGTAAAAGAAACGCTGAAGGAGCCGGATGAAATCAGGGAAAGTAAAAAAGATGCAAAGGTTCTGCTTTACTACAGGCAGTACAAGAACTTAGAGAATCGTTATATTTGCGTATTGATTAAGCAGTTGAATGGTGAAGGATTCGTGGTAACAGCATACCTTGCTGATAAGATAAAAAGAGGGAACGTGATATGGCAAAAAAATCGAAAGAAGTCTTAGTAGTCTTCGACCCTGTTGGAAATACGCTTGACGTATGGTTCGAAGAGCCGAGAGAGGCGATTTGCGAGGAGACAGAAGAGGAATTCTTGATCAAGAAAGATGCTAAAACAGGGGAAGTTATTGGATTTGAAAAGTTCAACGTTCAGCTGAAGAAGGGCGAGATTCCATCCATTAAATTCTTGGTAAAATCAGGTGAAGAGGAAGCTGCTGTTTAGAGTACCTTCCCTCGCTCTGAGCATGCCAACTTACCCGAACAAAAAATCCTTGCACTCTTTCTCGATTTCGCTCAAAGTCAGCAAGTTTGGCTCTTTTCCAAATTCAATTGCAAGGTGCAAAATGTCTGCGACTTCCTCGCCGAGTTTTTCCAAACTGAATTTTGCTATCGCATCTATGGCAAACTTTTCAATTTCTTTAGGCTGAGCCTCGTTCATCCTCCTTCTTTGCAGGTTTAACGAGTTCTACATCGCAGTCGTTTCTGCTCAACACTCTGAGAACGTGGTCCAGCTCTTTTTCGGGTACATCAATTGACTTTCTTCCATTGTTTCTTCGGAAATCTCACGACCAGCAGCAAATTGAAGTCTGGCACTATCATATAATAATTCACAGAATCCCTAGATAAATATAAATAACTCCGATACTAAGTGAATGGTATGACCAAAGTAAGAGACGTTATGACAAAAAACGTTGTCGCATTTAAACCAGAGGATTCGATATACGAGGCTGCAAGGATTCTGCGTGAGAGAAAGATAAGCGGCGCCCCGGTCGTTGAGGGCGAGAAGGTTGTGGGGATGATAAGTGAGGCTGATATCATGAGACTGATTGAAGAGCACGATATAGACGTTAACACGATTCTGCCAAGCCCGCTGGATGTTCTGGAGCTTCCGGTAAGGATGAAATTAGAATTGAACGAAGTCCTTGAGAAGATAAAAAAAGCTTCGTCTGCACTTGTCAGCGATGTAATGACAGAAAAAGTTGTTTCGATTTCTCCAGATGCAGCGATATCTGAGGCAGCAAAAGTAATGTCCGGGAAAAAAGTCAACCGCCTGCCGGTGATTGAAAAAGGAAAGCTTGTAGGGATAGTATCGAGGGGAGATATAATAGGGGCTTTGTAATGCTTGTTTATTTTCCGTCAAGAAACTTTATATATTTCAAAGCCTTTTTCTCTTATTATGGCAATCCCGGGGTATGTGGATTATAAATCGAGAGAATTTTGTAACAGTGTGAAATGTCCAGTGCAATTGGAGCTGAATTCTAAACCTGAAGAATATGAAAGAATAAGGCAGACTTGCAGAAGTGGCTGCAAATATACTACATGGCAATTTCATCACTGGTTAATCGAAAAAGGATATTTAATTGTTAAGCCCGAGAACACAGACGTAGCAGGGGTCATTAAGCACTTACCTGCTGACCCCTCTACGTCAAATTAAAAGGAGGTGTTTAAAATGACTTGGGGACTGAAAAATCGTTTGGCGAGGATAATCAAGCCGAAGACTGGGCGCACTGTTATGCTCGCTGTTGACCATGGCTATTTCATGGGGCCGACCACGGGATTAGAGAAATTAGACAAAACAGTCAATCCATTGATACCCTACGCAGATGCTTTGATGCTCACGCGCGGAGCTCTCCGCAATTACATTGCTTCGGGCAGCGACATACCAATTGTGCTTCGCGTCTCTGGCGGAACTAGTATCATAGGAAAGGAATTTCTCCACGAGGGAATAATTGCCTCTGTAAAAGATGCAATAAGACTCAATGCTTCAGGATTGGCGTTTTCTATACTGGTAGGTTCTGAATTCGAGAGAGACACGCTCTTAGGCTTGGCTCAGGTCGTGGATGAGGGTGAGGAGTACGGCATCCCTGTTCTCGCTGTTACTGCTGTTGGAAAAGAGCTTGGAGAAAAAGGCAAAGATGCCCGCTATCTTGCGCTTTGCTGCCGAATAGCAGCCGAATTCGGAGCGCACTTCGTTAAAACATACTACTGCGAGGACTTTGAAAAAGTCGTGGAGAGCTGCCCTGTGCCAATCGTAATGGCTGGCGGAAAAAAAATGCCTGAAAAAGACGCCCTTAAAATGGCATACGATGCGATACAGGCAGGTGCAGTCGGCGTTGACATGGGGCGCAACATCTTCCAGTCAGAGAATCCAGTGGCGATGATTCAAGCGGTAAAAGCAGTGGTTCACGAAGGCGCAACGCCAGACGAGGCATACGAAATTTTCAAGGAAAAGAAGAGCGAGAAAAGCAAGGTTGCGGCGCGGGTGAGGTGAGGCTGGAGTTCATCTATACCACCAGAATAAAGGATATACGAAATGAGTTCGGATATGAAGGAGTTGTGCGAAATTTGGAATATTCAAAGCGATACATTATAATAGAAAACTTTATATATAAATGATACACTATAATGTATCATGTTAAGAAGGGAACTTTTGGATAAGGTGCAAGAATTAAATTTCTGGTATAAGAAACAGGAAGTTGGTATTAAAAGGGAAGAGCTGGACGAAGTATTGAAATTTGTTTCTGACAAAAAGACTGCTCTCGTCATTGCAGGCGCAAGAAGAGCGGGCAAAACATTCTTATCCCGGCAGATTTTGGACAGCATGCTAAAGGAAATTAAAGAAAACCAAACACTTTTCATAAACTTCGAAGACCCCTCCCTTGAACCTTATCTTAACACAGAGTCTCTGCAGGACTTGTACGAGACTTATAGATACTTTCTTAATAAGAAAGATTTTGCTTTCGTTGTTCTTGATGAGGTGCAGAATCTTCCAAACTGGGAGAAATGGGTAAGGATTATGATGGAAAAGGGGGAGAACGCAAAATTTATAATAACTGGTTCAAGTTCAAAAATTTTCAAGGGAGAAATGGCAAGGGTGCTTACCGGCAGGACGATAAACTTTTTTTTACTGCCCCTATCCTTCAAAAACTTCTTAGAATTCAAAGGCTACAAAATTAAAAAATATGAAAGCTACAGCTCGCTGGCAATGCTTCTGAATGAGTATCTTGAGTACGGCGGATTCCCGCTCATTGCGCTGACAGAAAAAGAGAAGAATACGTATCTGAAAGAGCTGTTTGACGACATTGTTATAAAAGATATAATAATAAAATACAAGCTGAGAGAACTTGACATTAGAAAGCTTGCTGTTTTGCTGTGCAGCAATTTTTCTTCTCTTGTAAGCGTAAAGAGATTAAGAAATTTAGTGCAAAATATCGCTAAGATAAAAATTTCTCCGACATCTGTGAATAAATATCTCTATTATTTTGAAGACTCCTTTTTATTTTTCTTCTTGCCGATTTTTTCCTACAAAATAAAAGATGTAATGCAATATCCAAGAAAGGCTTACTGTATTGATACGGGGCTAATAAATACTATAAACCTGAGATTTTCAGAAAATATAGGCAGACTTTATGAAAATGCGGTAGCGATAGAACTGCTAAGAAGATACGGAAAGGAAAATCTTTTTTATTGGAAATCCCCGAAATATGAAGTTGACTTCGTTATAAAAGAAGGGCAAAAAATTAGACAGCTTATTCAGATTTGTTACGATATTCAGACAGCAGAAGATCGAGAAGTAAAGGCTTTAATTGAAGCAGGCAAAGAACTCGGGTGCAAAAATTTGCTCGTCATAACTGAAAATTATGAGACGGAAAAAGCCGCAGAACGGAATAAAATAAAATTTGTGCCGCTTTGGAAGTGGCTGCTGGTTTTCTAAACTATATCCTCGCCATTCGGGCTCGGAGAATTTTTATACCTTTACCGCATATCCTAAATCATGCGCATCGCAATGTACTACAGCAATAAAGACGTTAGGCTTGAAGAGATGCCAATACCAAAAATAGGCGCAGGCGAGCTTTTAGTTAAAGTAATGGCAAGCGGCATCTGTGGCACCGATGTAATGGAGTGGTATCGCATTAAAAGAGCACCTCTGGTGTTGGGGCATGAGGTCACAGGAGAGATTGTAGAAGTTGGAGAGGGTGTAGAGCGCTACAAAGTAGGCGACAGGGTTTTCGTTTCGCACCATGTCCCCTGCAATACGTGCCGCTACTGCCTGAGCGGTCATCATACTGCATGCGAAACCCTGCACAAAACGAATTTTTATCCGGGCGGCTTCGCAGAATATGTACGTGTGCCGCGAATAAACGTTGAGCGAGGCGTGTATCTGTTACCTGACGAAGTGTCTTTCGAAGATGGAACGTTTATTGAACCATTGGCATGCGTCCTGCGCGGACAAAGATTAGCGCACATAAAGCCGGGCAACAGCGTACTCGTCCTAGGCAGCGGCATTTCCGGGCTGCTCCATGTGCAACTGGCTCGCACACTTGGAGCAGGGCGAGTGATTGCGACTGATGTAAATGAATATCGTCTGAATGCAGCGAAACGATTTGGGGCAGACGCCACGATACATGCCGACGAGGATGTGCCTGCCCGCCTGCGTCAGGTCAGCGAAAACAGGCTTGCTGATATTGTGATAGTTTGCACCAGTGCTACCCCAGCATTTACCCAGGCGCTGCAATGTGTGGATAGGGGAGGTGCTGTTGTGTTCTTTGCCCCGACGCAGCCTGGTGTAAGCGTACCTGTCCCTGTGGACGAATTCTGGCGCAGCGAGATAACGCTAATGACCTCATACGGTGCAAGCCCTGTAGACCTCGCAACGGCACTAGAACTGATCCGTGCTCGCAATGTGCGCGTACATGAGATGATAACGCATCGGCTGAGCTTGGAAGAAGTTGCTCTGGGCTTCAAGCTCGTCGCCAGCGCTAAGGAATCTATCAAAGTGATCATTGAGCCAAATAGAGTGTGATTTAAATGGTGCATGAAAAATACGAAGACTTTGTTGAGCTGAGCTATAAACCAAGTAAAAAAGAGCTGCTTTGCTCCTTCTATGTCGAGGCTGCTGCCGGGGAAAGCATCAAAAGAGCTGCGGGCGCTGTTGCATCCGAAAGCTCGGTGGGGACATGGACCTCAGTTCCCGGGCTTCATTTGAAGCATGTGATGAAAATCGCAGCGACGTGCTACGAGATAAACGGAAACTGGATTAAGATTGCCTATCCGGTGGAAAATTTTGAGCCCGGAAGCTTGCCCCAGATATTTAGCTCTATTGCCGGCAATGTCTTTGGAATGAAAGCTGTTCGCAACCTGCGCTTGCACGATGTTGAATGGCCGCTTTCCCTCAAGAGAAGTTTCCCTGGTCCGCAGTTCGGGATTGACGGAATCAGAAAAATCCTAAAGGTGCAGGGGCGACCGATAACTGCGAGCGTCCCAAAGCCAAAGATAGGCATGACAGCTGAAGAGCATGCAAAAATAGGATATGAAATATGGACAGGCGGCTTTGACCTGCTGAAAGATGATGAAAATCTCGCCTCACAGAAGTTCGACAGATTTGAAGACCGAGTGAAGCACTCGATGCGCATGAGAGAGAAAGCTGAAAAGGAAACTGGAGAGAGAAAAGCCTGCCTGTTAAATATAACTGCTCCTTTTCAAGAAATGGTTAAAAGAGCCAAACTTGTTTCAGATTACAGCAATGAATATGTAATGGTCGACATGCTTACAATAGGCTGGTCTGCCTTGCAGGGAATTAGAGAAGTATGCGAAGAACTAAAGCTTGCATTGTATGCGCACAGAGCATTTCATGCCGCTTTTACTCGAAACCGCAAGCACGGCATGTCTATGCTTGTTGTCGCAGAATCAGCGCGACTTGCGGGCGTTGATAATGTGCACATAGGTACGGTGGTAGGAAAGCTGGAAAGCCCAAAAGAAGAGGTACTGGCAATACATGAACGCATGCAGAAGCAAAAGATTGAATCTGACAGCAGGCTGCATCTTTTTGGCGAAGACTGGGGCAGCATGAAAAAAGTTATATCAACCTCTTCGGGCGGCTTGCATCCTGGCTTAATCCCGAAAATAATTAAAATGCTCGGTAGAGACATAGCAATACAGGTTGGGGGGGGAGTTCACGGTCATCCAGATGGAAGTAATGCAGGAGCCACGGCAGTCATGCAGGCTATAGATGCTGCGCTCAAAGAAATTCCCCTTAGGGAATATGCAAAAACTCATAAAGAGCTCAAGGCTGCACTAGCCCAGTGGGGCTATCTGAGGCCTGAGTGAGTTGCGAGACAGGACTGCAAAATAACCTTTTCTTCCGAAACTATTAAATACTATTATAGTAAAATTAACCTTATGAAATGGCTGGGCTACCTCCTTGGAATCGTCGTTGCGCTTTCTTTATTCGCTCCCGCACTTGCAGGCTTCTACACAGAATATCTGTGGTTTGTGGAAGTGGGTTATCTAAGCGTCTTTTTAACAGTGCTCAAGTCTAAATTTGTACTGGCGGTGATTGCTGCAGCCTTTTTCTTTGTTTTTGGTTTCTTGAATTTCCGCCTTGTGCTGAAAAATTCCCTGGCGATGCGGGGCGAGGGAGGTGAATTCAGGTTCGCATCTCTGGCGTTTGTGTTGGTGCTCCTTTTCAGCCTTCTCATGGGAGTCTCAGCCAGCACTGGCTGGGACGTTACCCTGCGGTATCTGAATCAGGTACCCTTCGGCAGCGCTGACCCGATATTCAACAAGGATATATCTTTCTACTTTTTTGTCCTGCCGTTCTACCAGTTCGTTTTGGCAGTGCTCTTCTTTGGCGCTGCTGCTCTAACATTGGTTATCTCAGGAATATACCTCCTTTTTGGAGGATTTATTGTTCTTGAAGGGCGGGGAGAGATACCAAGCACACAGATGAGATTTGAAATGCCGAGATTCAGCAAGGAAGCCATGGCGCATCTGCTTGCTCTCGGCTCTCTAATACTTATCCTGAAAGGCTTTGGATATGTCCTCGACAGATATTCTATATTATATTCTGCGAGGGGCGCTGTTTACGGAGCAGGCTATGCGGACGTAAATGTTCAGCTGCCTTTTATAGGTGCGCTGGTAGCTGCGTCTTTTATCGCTGCCCTGGGTTTCCTCATAGCGGCAAAAACCCAGAATATTAAATTTGCGCTGGGCGTTGCGCTTGTCGTCGTCCTGAGTATTCTGAGCGGCTTTGCTCAAGGTATAGTGCAGCAGTACAGGGTCTCGCCAGACGAATACAACATAGAGAAGCCTTACCTGGAGCACAACATAAAATTCACGAGAGCTGCGTATGATTTGGACAGCATAAAAGAAATTGAATTTCCAGCAAATTACAATTTAACCATAGAGGACATAAACAGGAACAGGCTGACCATAGACAACATTCGTTTATGGGATTGGAGACCCCTGAAGAGAACCTATAAGCAGGTGCAGCTGATAAGGACTTACTATGATTTTGGCGACGTTGACATAGACAGATATTCAGTCAATGGCGAATACAGGCAGGTCATGCTCTCGGGCAGGGAGATAAATGTCAAGCTGCTTCCCGAGCGCACGTGGGTGAACGAGCACCTCGTTTTTACACACGGCTACGGCGCTGCGATGAGCCCTGTGAGAGAGGTTTCAAAAGAAGGTCTGCCGGTGCTCTACATAAAAGACGTACCTCCCAAGTCTCAATTCTTTGAAATAACCAGACCAGAGATATACTATGGAGAGCTGACCGAGAATTACATACTCGTTAAAACCAAAACAGAGGAGTTCGATTATCCGGCGGGCGATGAAAACGTTTACACAACCTATCAGGGCAGGGGTGGCATAGAGCTCTCGTCTCTCACCAGAAAGGCTGCAATGGCAGCGAGGTTCTCAACATTAAAGCTCTTTGTGAGCGAGTCCATTACACCCGAGAGCAGGATAATTTTCTACCGAAATATAAAAGATAGAGTAAGCAACATAGCACCTTTTCTCAACTACGATGGAGACCCCTACATTGTTGTTTCCAATGGAAGGCTGTTCTGGATTCAGGATGCGTATACGGTCTCAGACAGATACCCATACTCCGAGCCGTATAAGAAAATAAACTACATAAGAAATTCTGTCAAAGTAGTTATCAATGCATACGACGGCGAGACGAATTTTTACGTCGTGGATGAAAAAGACCCGCTTATAAAAGTCTATATGAAAATCTTTCCAGAATTGTTTAAACCCTTTTCTGCCATGCCTTCGAATCTTATGGAGCACGTGCGATATCCCGAAGATTTGTTCTCTATCCAGGTTGCAAAGTATTCTACCTACCACATGAACGAGGCGAGAGTTTTTTACAATAAGGAGGATGTGTGGGAGGTGCCGGAGGAGCTGTACGAGGGCACCAGGATAAAGATGGAGCCCTACTACTTGATAACCAAGCTGCCTGGTGAAGCGAAAGAAGAATTCATACTTTTGCTTCCATTCACGCCGAGGGAAAAGAACAACATGATAGCTTGGCTCGCTGCAAGGAGTGACCAGCCTCACTACGGGGGGAAAATCGTTTACATGTTCCCGAAGGATAAGCTGGTTTACGGTCCTATCCAACTCGAAGCGAGGATAGACCAGGACCCCGAAGTCTCGCAGCTCTTCACGCTCTGGAGCCAGGCTGGAACAAGGGTGATAAGAGGCAATCTCCTGACTATTCCAATCGAGGATTCCCTGCTCTACGTGGAGCCCATCTATCTCAGAGCAGAGCAGAAAGATGCCCTGCCACAGCTGAAAAGGGTTATAATTATCTTCGGGGACAGGCTTACAATGCAGGAAACATTAGAAAAATCTCTTTCAGTGATATTCGGTGAAGTGCCGGAGGAAGTAAAACCGCCCACGCTGGATGAAGAAAAACTGCCGGCAGTCGACGAGGCGTTGCGGCAGTACGAGAAAGCCAGGGCAGAGCTGGAAAAACTCAGAGAGGTGCTGGAGGGGATGAAGAAGGGGCAGGAGTGATGCTCTACAGACTGCTGTTTCTTATTATCGGGCTTTTGGTTTTGTTTTTCATAATAAGAAGCGTGCTTGAAAATATAAAGATAAAAATCAGGGAGGTAGCGTTCGAGAGGAAATTCGAAAAAGTCGAAGAACCGAAAGGCGAGGTGCGCAGGGAAGGCAGCACCCTGCTTTTGAAGGTACAGCTTCCTGGAGTAAAATCGAAAGGCGATATATCGTTGCGCATGATGAGGGATTCGATAGAGATAAGAGCCTACGCTGGCGATAAAATGTATTTCAAATTATTTCCAATACCTGCGAAATCTAAGATAGCCTCTACGAACCTGGAGGGAGAGGAATTCGAGGTTGAAATTAGGGGGTGATAATATTGAAAAACAAGGTATTTTTTTACCTTTACCTCCACGTTACCTCGACCTCGTCAGTCCTGTAGCGCTGCTTCACCATGGTGTCCTCGATTCTGTGGCGAATGCCGCTGTTGTACATTAAAATACCTAGCCATGCTATCATCGCTCCGTTGTCGCCGAGAACTTCTTTCTGCGGCACTAAAAACTTAGCCTTGTGCTCCTCTGCCATTAGCGCAAGCATTTCCTGCAGGCGCCTGTTAACCGCAACTCCTCCCGCAAGCATGACTTCCTTCTTTTCTGTATGAGCCAGCGCTCTTTCTGTAACCTCTACCAGCATCGCAAATGCGGTCTCCTGCAGGCTGCGGCAGACGTCCTCTATTTTTTGCTTTTTCGCTGCCTCTATGGCTGCGGTTAAAAGCCCTGAAAAAGACAAATCCATGCCTTTGACGACATAAGGAAGTGCAAAGTAGCTCCCCTGCCTTGCCAAGCTTTCAACTATGGGTCCTCCAGGACTTCCCAGCTTCATTTCCCTTGCAAACTGGTCTATGCAGTTGCCGATTGCAATGTCCAGCGTTTCCCCGAAGACCCGATAGCGTCCTTCTGTAAAGGCAGTAACCTGGGTATTGCCCCCAGAGACGTATAGCGTTAGTGGGTCTTCGGCCTTTGTAAGCAGACGACCTATCTCGATGTGAGCTATGCAGTGGTTTACCCCGACTATAGGAATTTTCTTCACTAACGAAATAGTCCTCGCCGAGACTGCAGCTACCCTCAAGCATGGACCCAGACCGGGACCCTGAGAAAAAGCGACAGCATCGATGCCGCCTAAGTTGATGCCTGCATTCTGCAATGCTTCTTCCATTGTCGCTTTCATATTTTCACCATGGTGCTGCGCCGCCTCTCTCGGATGTATGCCCCCAATCAGCGCATGGTGCTTAACGACATTTGCCAGCATCTCTCCGGAAGAAGATACAATTCCTATGCCCAGCTTTTCTGCCGTTCCCTCTATGCCGAGACAAATCATGCCAGCACCTTCTTGAGCGAGTTCGCTATATCTGCGATTTCCTCTGGCGTGAGCTGAAAAACTCTCCTCTCGAGCATGTCCTTATCAAAATTTTCAATAATGCTGCGCCTTTTATTTTTTTCCATCGGCAATGAATGGAACAGCGCTTTTTTTACTGTCTTTTTTTTGTGAATGAATAAACCTCTAACAACGTTGAAAAAGAAATTCTCATCAACCTTGAAAGGCGGCTTTTTGGGTTTGAGCTCGACTATAGCCGAGTTTACCTTCGGCTTCGGATAAAAAACTTCCGGAGGAAGAGTCTCGAGTATCCTCGCACTGGCATAATAATAAGCTGCAACCGAAAGGCGGGAGTAGTCTTTCGTGCCAGGGGCAGCGACCAGCCTGTCCGCAAACTCCTTCTGGTAAGTCAGTATCGCCTTTTTGAAGCCGTGCTTTAAAAGCTTGAAAGTCAAAGGGGATGAAATCGAATAGGGTATATTTGAAACAGTTTTATCAAACCTTGGCAGCTCTATTTCCAAAACATCTCCAGGAATTATTTCAACTGCTCCTTCAAAGCGGTCGTTCAAAATCCCGAGCATTCGTTTGTCTTTTTCCACAACATAAACTTTTTTTGCTCTATCTATCAAAAATTCTGTCAGGGTGCCTATCCCGGCACCGATTTCTAATACAACATCTCTTTCGCTCAGCTCAGCGTACTCGACCTGCCTTTGAATGACCTCCTCGCTGACCAGAAAATTCTGCCCGAATCTGTGCTTTGGTCTTATACCATACTTCTTCAAAAGCAGTCTAACTTCTGAGCGGTTCACTAAGACCTGCCTCTCCTCACTGGCGGCGGGGGTACAAATAACTTGTACTTTCTCTTCCCCAGCTTGACATCCTCTTCCTCAAGCTCGGATACTATTCTCCTGCTGATAAGCTTCTTTGGGTCTGGAATAGACTTTACCCTGGCAGAGATATCTTCAAAGGACTCGAAAGGCTTTTTCTTCCTCTCCTCTAAAATCTCCCACATAAGTTTTTTACCTATGCCGGGAAGAAGCTCAAGCCCGTGCAGCCTGGTGCTGATTGCCTGCGCCTCGTTGAAAAACTGCACAAACTTTTTCTCGTTTTTTGAAATCACTTCCTCCACAACATAAGGCAGCTCAGATTTTGCTGCTGCGCTCAGCTCCTTATAACCTATCCTTCTTTTGATGTACTCTATCTTATCCCGCTCGTCCTTGCCGATATATACTCTCTCGTGCGATTTAAATTCAGTTCCTGCTTTTGGAACTAGCTCGATAAGCGTAAGATATTCCTCGCCCAGAGCGTACGCTATGGGCTCCCTCTTGTATATCGGTCTTTCGTCTTCTGGATGACCGTGAGGCAGGTAATCCAGTACAACTGCATAATCCTCCATTCCCACTTAAATCACCTTATGAGCTTTAAAATACCCGCAATTTCTTCTTTGGTCAGTGCAAATCTTTCTTTGGCGAATATTGCCCTTACGTCATCCTCATCCTCAGGCAGCAAATCAACAAGCTTTACAGCGATTTCTGGCTTGATTTTCGCATTGCTCTTCATCAGCTCTTCAATTTTTTTCATGGATTCCTCGCTGCTCATTTTTACAAATTTTGCAAGGTGCTCCAGAGTGATTTTTTGCTCGTAATTCGGCTCCTTGCTCTTCTTTACAGCTTCCTCCAAAACTGCTTTAGCCTCTGCGCTGCTGATTGGTTTATCTTCTAAAATTTTTTTACCTATCATTTCTATTCCTGCCTTCGCAGATGTGCCGGGCGGGAAATAACTCTTTTTCTGGCATTTCCGTCCATTATCTCGAGCACATAACTGCGACCTCTCCTTTCGACGACTGTGCCGATCTTTCCGTGAAACCTCGGGTGCGGCTGCCCTTTCTGGATGCTCGGGTCGAGTACAATGTACGCTCTGTCGCCTAAATTAAACCTCTGCAGTATATTTGAAAGTCGCAAAACTCCCTTTTCTCTAACTTTTTTACTCAGCTTATGCCTCGTCTTACTTTTGAATCCTCTGGAGCGCTCCATAAAATCACATCACTTGCCTGTGTATTTATATTTTACTTTCGCAAATGCATCATTTTTGCAAGATAGCCTCTTCCGAATCCTCTTTTAAATCCCTTCAAAGCTTTCTTCATTGTTGCATGGTAATTTATAAGCTCTTTTACCTCTTCGACAGCTGTGCCCGAGCCTCTGGCAATTCTCTTTATTCTGGAGGAGTCAAGAATCTTTGGGTCGCTTTTTTCTCTTTTGCACATCGAATCAAGGATTACCAGAAATTTTTTGAGCTTGGTTTCAGTAACTTCTGAAGTTTCCTTCGGCATTGCAGCGCCCAGTCCGGGAATCATCTTGAGCACGCTGCTCAGAGGTCCCAGCTTTCTTATCGCAGCTATCTGCTCCTGCAGGTCGAAGAGGGTGAATTCGCCTTTTAAAAGCTTTTCCGCAACCTCCTCGTCCATGGTTTCCTTTGCTTTTTCGAGCAGCGTCGCAAGGTCTCCCATACCCAGAAGCCTTGAAATGAACCTCTCTGCATCGAACAGCTCGATGTTATCTACTTTTTCGCCAGTACCTATGAATCTTATCGGCGACGCTGTTTCGGCAACCGCAGAGAGCGCTCCGCCGCCTTTCGCGGAACCGTCCACCTTCGTCAGAATAACGCCCGTTATTCCGATTGCCTCGTGAAATGCCCCCGCCTGCGCACCTGCCTGCTGTCCTATGCTGGAGTCTATCACGAGGAGTTTTTCATCCGGCTGGTAAATCCTGAAAATCTGCTTCATTTCCTCGAAAAGCTCTGCCTCTGATTTATGCCTGCCTGCGGTGTCAAGTATAATAACCTCGCTCTTTCCTGCCTCCTCCAAGCCTTTCCTTGCAATGGCCATCGAATCTTTATTTGCCGGCTCTCCATAGACTTTTATGTTCAGGGGCTCGGCTAATTGAACCGCCTGCTCATATGCAGCTGGTCTAACCGTATCTGCAATTATTACAAAAGGTCGAAGACCTCTTTTCATGTAAAACTTCGCAAGTTTTACCGCAGTCGTAGTTTTTCCAGAGCCCTGCAAGCCAACGAGCATTATTTTCGATTTTTTCGGCACGAATTCCTGCTTCCTGCCGAGAAGCCTGACAAGCTCCTCATAGACTATGGTTGCGGCGTGCTCCTTTTTAGAAAGCCCTGCTTTGAGTTTCTCCTTCAGCGCTCTTTCCTCGATTGTCCTGGAAAGAGCCATTACCAGCTTGACATTAACATCTGCTTGCAGCAGTGCCCTCTGGATATCCTTAACAACCTCTTTAACAAGCTTCTCATCCACGAGGCTTGCGAGCGTTATTTTTTTAATAACGCCGGTCAGCGCTTCTCCTAATTTCTCAAGAGCCATAGTAGAGTACAAAAACTGTACCTAATAAAAAAATAACCAAAAAATAAAAGACAATTTATGCAGTTACTGGCTTCTTTTTCTTGTAGTAGAATATGGCGCCCAGCACTACTATAACCACTGCCGCAATTAAATAATTCAGGGTCGTTGCCTCCGTACCTTTCACCCCCCTCTATTTTTCGACTATTACGACATTTATTTCCAACAATAGACGATAGGAATAACGTGTTAAAAAAATTGTAATTCGGCACATCCACTCTGCTTTGCCTAAACTGCACTCCATTGCATTACCTCCAAAACGCCGAAAAAACGATAGAGGAAGGGAAAAGAAGTTAATCAGTATCTGCAAATAATTCTACACTATGCAGAGGGAAGTCCTGATAAAAACAGAAGCCTTGGAAACGCTCCTCCATCTCGCCAAAAGCATGCATCCTAAGGAGATGGTGGCACTGCTCCGCGGCGAGGCGAAGAAGGAGATAAGGATAGAGGAAGTGCTGCTTGCGCCGTTGGCGCTGGGTGGAGAGGATTTCTCAGAGTTTCCGCTGGATGCGCTCCCCATAGACCCGTCTATAATCGGCACGGCGCACAGCCATCCAGTGCACGAGCTGGAGCCGTCTGAGGAGGATTTGAATGAGAGCTACGGGCACGTCTCTCTCATAGTCGCATATCCTTATTCCGGCGCCCGTGATGTTGCGGCGTACTCATCCTCGAGTGAGAGACTAAAGTTGAGGGTTGTGTAAGTGGTTTAGTGTGAAAATAAAAAAGCGCAGCTTTACGGACTGCACCCGAGCCCCATGAAAACTTCGATCGTTTCTACCTCTGGCTCGAGCTCTACCTTCTCAACGTAAGCGTAGTTGTACCACAGCGGGCAGGTTTCGTAGGTTGCAAGGCGGGAGTGGGAATAAACTGGCATAAATGAAATATTATCGTTGCTCTGCTTAAAATTTTTTGCTACTTCTCCACCCACTTGTCTTTTGCATTTCCAACACTACAACTTTTCAAGTGCTCTCAGAATCGCTGGATGTTCTCGGAGCTTATCGTGGAATTGACTCTTATCATCGATGACCTCTGGCCTAAATTGCTTCTTTTCATAGAACTCTTTGATCAGCATGATTTCTTTTTCATGTAGATTCTCAAAAACGCTCTCGCTAAATTTTATCACCTGCTGCTTTATGTTTTGAAAATTTACTCTATCCGCTCCCTCAGTCCGCAACAGATTTTTAAGGGTGGTATCCAACGAAACTTTACCTATAGTATCAGAGACATTTATCTCAATTAAAGCTGGTTTTCCACGCATAAGGCAGTCGATTACCACACATTTTCTGAAAGTATTTACGTCAAATTTCATCTCCGCAATCCTGTAAACGTCGTATATATCCCTGCTGGTGGCCCTGTAAAGGCAGGCTCCAAATTTATTGGCGAATAGCTCCTCCAGGGTAGGAGTAAGAATCTTAAATCTTTCTTCCTTGCCCATATGCATGAAATCAGCAATTGCATCGCTTTTAAGGATCGAATACCTGCGCATGTATCCAACTTCAATCACAAAGCTGTCTCGGATGCCCAAGCTGCTCTGGTAGGAAACGTCCATTCTACACAAGGGATAGCTGGAATTAATATTTAGATCAGATTTCTTATACCCCCTCATGTACAGTATTTGCTTGATTCGCTCATCGACTTCATCTCTAACCTCTCCCCAGTCTTTTGCATCTCGGTGTCTGTAGTTGAAGTCCAGATCTATAGAAAGTCGGGGTATATCTTTGAAGTAGATGAAGTTGAGGGCGGTGCCTCCATAGAGGGATAGCTTCTCTCCGAGAAACTTAACGTTGGAGATATCTTCAAGTATATCGAAAATTCTGCAGACCTTCTCTATTTCCCTGATGTTAAACCCATGAGTCCTTGCTAAATATTCTAGATCGTATTCCATGTCACACCCCTCGAAGTTTCTCCTCGAATTTTTCTGGAACGTAAAGGAGCCATTTTTTATTGAAGGTTACGGGCCCGCCTTCAGTTAAGTAGCGGGGATTTTCCCCGATATTATCCTGGAGTTTGCTTAACATGTTGTCATCGATGTGTTCATAGAAGACCGACGTATTTCTAAGCAATTCGAGTACGAACCCAACTTTTCTGAAGAGGAGTTCATTATCGTATTTGAGGAGATATTTATAGGTGTTATTGAAATTTAATCCCCCCATTCCCTGCAGGCTTTTGAGGCATTCCTCCCATCCGCCAGCGTACTGCACCCTGTGCAGGGAGTCGATGAAGGTGCGCTCTTTGCTGCTCACCCTGATTCCCTGACCCCGGTATTTCTTCTTTTCCACCCCCAGGTCAGTATCCTTGACGAACACTGGTCTAAACTTTAGACCCCTGTACTGGAAGGGATCGAATCTGTCCTTGTTTTTAACGCAGACATACACCTCATTATACCTGGAGTAGGCACTCCCATAGAATTCCAGGGCTGTATGATATCCCAGGTAATAACCGTCTCTGATCTTCGAGCCGATTAAGAATTTGTCCGGGATATGTTTCCCTGGTTCTTCAAGTGGAGAAAGCACTGCGTATAGGCCCCTTCTAACCCGCTGTAGCTTCCCTTCTTCCACCAGTTTTCTGACATACTTCCGGTAGATGTACTCTGGGTCCTTTGAAGCCATAATATTTCTGGCTTTATCCACGATCTCCTCAAAGGTCACCACCTTTAAAGGCAGGACTTCCAGGTAGAGTTTTTCTGTTTTACTGACCATGCGCTATAATAAGATTTTTCAAATATTTAAAGTTATTACCCATATTCGGGCATATATCATTAAATTTACGGAAAATTAACGTTATTACCCCTAACATGGAACATATCATTAAAAAAGTGGAGATAGAATACAAAGAGAAGCACGGCAGGAAGAAATAGCGCCAGCCAGAGCGTACCTGTACTGCAGCGGGCAGGTTTCGTAGGTTGCGAGGCGGGAGTGAGAGTAGATGGGCATCAATAAAAACTCTTGTGCCTTCCGGGATATCGCCGAGGAACATTTAGTACCACTCTTCAGAGGCGATGAGTTCCTTAATGCTTGGATCTTTGACCTTGATTATTCCTAGGAGGTTATCTACCGGGTCAGATTTCTT
>JBDRDL010000027.1:0-13226 GCA_043820925.1 Methanobacteriota archaeon
GGCTTGCGTCTCCCTATTGAAGAGTTTGAAAGAAAATATCTGTCAACTTAAATTCATATAAAGCTGACAAAAAGATTATGAATGCTATTGAAAAAATCAAAGCTCATGACTGGGTGAAGGTGGTGGAAGGTGCGAGCTGAGGGTGATTGAGGAGTTCCTGAGGAAGTTTTGAGAAGAGCAACGGTAGGGTCCTTATGATGAATGCTAAATCTATTTTAATTTTATCTTTCCATTTCTTACATTCATAATTATAAAAATACAATCGCTATAAACTTCGGATGCGTACTCTACAGCGACTTGAGCATCTCTTCGTGTAAAAACTTTACTTGCGGGGATATCAAGACAGCCATATATTGACGTGCTATGCGCAAACTCCCACATCTTACAAATCCATCTAATTCTTGCGATTTTTTCACGATAAAAATTCCAGTAATTTGGAAATATAAGCTCACTTAGAACTTTTTCTAATTGTATGGCAGCATCATGCTTAACAGGATATTCTAAACCAACCAACTTATAGAGCGATTTTATTGAAAGCTCGATACGATGTTGAGATGCTTCGACAGCTCCACTACAATCTAAATTTTTTAAAAGATTTTCTGCTCTTCCCTTCACTTTCCGGGCTTCGTCTATAAGCTCTTCTGCTGATTTAATATCTGATTCAGTTTTTTGAGACATAGAATAAACGTATGTGTCCTAAGACAAATAGTTTATCCAAGTTAATTAAGTTTGAACTACTCTGGCAACGGCTTCGTGAGCTTCGAAAGAGAGAACGGCGAGGACGAGAAGGTTGCGCTCTATCAGATAGGTGTAGAGAATCTCTGGGGAGATGCAAAGAGCGTTGACTTAATCTGGCACTATCTCGTGCACGACAAGGAGATAAGGTCGAAACGCAGCACTGAAGCAATTGAGAAGCTGAAGGCGGAGATAGCTACGCTGATCGAGCAGATTGAAATGGTTGAGGGAGAGGACAGATTCCCTGCGAGGGAGAGCGAGCTTTGCAGCTGGTGCGAATATCAAACGCTGTGCCCGAGGCACAAGCACATTGTTGCTACAAGTGAGATGCCGGTTAATAAATTCCTCAAAGACCCGGGAGTAAAGCTGGTAAATCGGTATGCAAGGCTAGTGGATGAGAAGAGGGCTTTCCTGCAAAAAGTTGAGGACGAGATGACGCAGCTAAAAGAGGCGATTATAGCTTATGCGAAGAAGGAAGAAGTCGAGGTAATAAGGGGCAGTGATAAAAAGCTCTCGGTTAAGATTGATACGAAAGCGAAGTTTCCGACAAAGGAGGAAGAAGAAAGAGCTGAGCTGGATGCGCTGCTGAAGAGCGCAGGGAAGTGGACGGAAATAAGCGACCTGAACGTTTATGCGCTTGCGAGGGCGATGCAGAGGGGAGAGTGGAGCTCTGAATTGGTGGAGAAGATTGAAAAGTTCCAGAGGTTGGAAGAGCAATATCGCCTCACACTTTCGGTGCTGAGGGAGGAAGAGTGAGAGCAATTTCATTTACGTTTTATATTCACAAAGTGCCAAAAGCATTTAAGCTAATGCCGTAAACACACTGTTAAGCGATACTTTCGAATCCCTATTCAAATGGCTCGGAATAATCAAATCCAACAGCAAAAGGACACCGAATAATTTGCTCAATTATTTTTTTATCGCAGACTTTCCAACCAGCTATTTCTATTAAATATTTATCAATACTACCTGAGAGTATTTTGCGCTTATAGCTCCATCTATGAGTCTCGTTGCTTAGTCGGATAGCTACAACGACTTCAAGTTGGTAATTACTTGACCGTATGAAATCTTTATCTGGCTTGCTTAAACTAACGCTACCCTCAGGATGGGTATGAAACTCACCTATTATTTTGTATTTCATGTACTTAGGAAATATCTTTCTAATTCGTTTTCGTCTAATTGGACGAATAGAGTCAGGTGCCCTTTTGGCTATCTGATAGGGGATTACATTTTCAACATAATAGATAGTTTTTCTCTTATGCTTTACTTTGTAACCTAATAAAATACCACACGCTTCATATTCAGTTGAAGTTTCTATTGCAGAAAGAGTGAGGGTGATGAACCCACTCTCACTAATGTAGATAGCCATTTAGTTTCCTCCCGTGTAAAGTAAGCGCCGTTGAATTCTGGCAGTGGCAACTACTCACCTGTTGCCTTTACTACTATTACAACTCGAGCATATTAATCGAGCATTTTCTAATGTGGTTCTACCGCCTTTACTCCACGGGTATTTATGGTCTACTTGAGCATCGTCATGAGTTAGATATTTTTTACACTTTTTATTACCAGTTGGATTTGGACACCTTGGTTTATTTGTTCTTTGCAATAGTTCTGTCAATAAAAGGTCTTTTACATTTGGGTCAAAAGTTCTCTTGGAATCTTTTGATTTTAATATAAAGCCATCTTTTAGAACCGACATTAAATACTCGTGTCTTATCTCTCTATTTTTCTGGCTATCTGTAGCTTGTCTTGTTGAAACGACATATTGATACAGTTTCTGTTCTGATTGTGATAACTTAGGGCTCTGATAAGCTTTGACCTTCGGGTCTAACTTTTGTATTTGCTTAGAAAATTCCAAAAGAAATTTTCCAACAGTCCTATTGCTAGGTTTATCACTTGATACATATCCCTTATTTAACAAATTGAGCAATACTACAAAAAGCGAATAAAAATCCGATTTGTTTTTAAATCTCGTGTATTTAATCGAATCCTTAGGGAATATATCATGGATCCAAGAAATAATTTTCTTAAATCCTTTTCGAATATACGCTATTTCTCTCTTTGTCCATTTATACTTGGATAACAATTCGTCTAACTTCTTTCGTCTATCCGAATATGTGTTTAAATGTATTGCTGTACATAGCTCCAATATCAACTCATGTAGCAAATATCGATCTAAATCGGTTTTAGAGACGATTCTCCATCGATGCATGAATAAATTAGTATATTCTTTCTCTAACTCATTACCAAGTTCGAAGAACAAACCTGAATATCTCGCATGTCTAATTTCATGCTTTTTTAGAGGGGAGCCGGTCGAGTTAATTCGGACGAATACTTCCTTAGAAGCAACATTACGTCCAAAAAAGTCTGAAAGCTCTCCTTCATATTCTATAATTGGCAATTCATACATCCAAAATTTTTCTAAAATATTTTCATATTCTTTGTTAACTTTTTTAAGTTTAAGTTCATTGTAAAACAAGTAATCCTTCTCGTTTGTGTGCGGGCTAATAAATTCCACATACAATTCATCTTCTCCTTCTATTTTATCTAATCCAATGAAATGAAGAATTGTTTCAATACGCTGTTTACCATCCAGTATATCGTAGATCTCTTTTTTTGATTCTGTATCAAACTGTTTATGAAAAATTAGTGCCGGTATTGGGATACCATTAAACAGAGAGGATAATAACAGCCTCCTTTGTTTTGTCTTCCATGCGGGTTTTCTCTGATAAGGAGGGTCAAGATTTATCTGTCCATATCTATACTTATCTCGAAGTGCTCCTATCGTCATTGAATAACATTTCATATTGCAACCTTGTCATCTTTTTTTATATGGTCATTTTCCCTTACTCCTTCTTCGCAATCGCCAGATAAAAAACTTTCTATATCCCCGACACGAAAGTATTTTATACGTTAAGATTCAATTAATTTTCTGGTGTAAAACATGACGGCAACTGCTTCAAAAATGTCCGAAAAGCAGATGTTCGCCCTTATTCTGCGAAAACTAGACCGCATTGAAACAAAGCTCATGGAGCAGCATTACCCGGAGGAGGAATCCATAAGAGAAGAATTTGTGCGGGAAGTGGAAGCTGCGGAAGAGAGAGTGCGCAGGGGCAATGTAAAGCGCTACACTCCTGAGCAATTCAAGAAAGAGTTTTCTGCGTAATCGGCGGTTTTATGCCATACGACATAGAAATCGAGGGGGAGTTGGAGAAGAACCTCAAAAAATTGCAGAAAAGAGGCAAGACTCTGTACGCTGCCCTCTTCAAAAAGATTCTGCAGCTATCCGAAAAGCCGCACATCGGCAGGCCCCTGAAGAACGTTCTTTGACGAATCCCAGAACAAGATAATTTTACTCGACTTTTTCGCACCACGACGAGGCATATAGATAAGAGTTTGTCGGTTGGAAGAGCAGTACAGGCTTACGCTGTCTGCGCTGAGGGAGGAAGAATAAAATTTTACATAGTCCATCTTCGCCGACCTATTTTATCTGGTAGTGAATCAGAAGCACGAGCTCTCGCAGCAGGTCTATCTGGTTGTGTCTTATTATGGGCTTTAAATGCTTGAAATTCTTCGTCCTGAGATATTTATTCCAAAGCTCTGGCACATCCTTTCCTTCGATTATTCTCTCGCCGAAGTATTCCTCTGGTTCAGAGATAAGCTCGCCAAGCTTCGGCCACTTGATGTTATTTTCGGCGGCCTTCTTCCTCCAAGACTCCATTAAATCCACGAATTTCGCATCCATCTCAAACTTAGTCTTGATAAAATCCCGCTCAAATTTAGCATTGTAAGCGTAGAAGGGCTGGGGCAACCTCCGCAAATCGCAGCTTATGAGCTTTAGGAAATCAGCTTCACTTCCGCCTTTTCTTTGAGTTATTTTGAGGCTGCTGCCCTCGATGTACCTGAAGGTGACTATCTCATCCTGACACGGGTTTAAGCCAGTTGTTTCAAAGTCGATGAGCGAGCCTTTGGGTATTCCAATTAGTAACTCCCAGGAATGCTCATATGGTTTCCTCATTCGCATGTTTTCCTTTCAGCGTTCTTTCTTTTTGACTTTTTCGGCTCGCCTTATCTCCAGCGGAGCTGTCGCCTTACAACTCTGGAGTGCATTACGCGTATTAGCTTGTGGGCTGCCTCTTCCGTGAGGAAGATGGCGTACATGCCAGCTTTCTTGCGAAATTGGAACGGTTTCGACTTCTTAAACAAAGAAACGTGTTGCAAGTTGGAACCCTCCGGAAATGCCGGCTATTCATGCGTGGTCCGTGAAGCTGCACTTTCTCTGATTCATTTTATCGTGAAATAGATAGAAAAAGGAAAGCGCCCACAACAGCCGTACAAACTATGGCGATTAGCAAGAAAACGGTGCTTGCGAACAAGTAGTTGTATTTCTTCGTATTATGCAGGTTGTAAAATTGAATCGCATCATAAATCTGTAGCGAGAGGTGTTGAAGGCTCAACTGAGTTTTTTCGGTAAAAACTTCTTGGATAAACTCTTTGGAGTTGATTTGGGGTATGGGCATGTATTTTGTGGTCCTGTAAGCGAAGAGGGCTAGGATAGTGGAGAATATATACATGGCAAACCCAAGGACTACGACAATTTTCAAAACAGAAAAATAAGCAGAACTTGTAAGAAAGGTCCGTGTTTTTTCATCGAGGACCCCTACAATGATAGCTACCAAAATTGTGTTTATTATTCCGTCCAGACCCAGTAGGGTGTGAGCTCTGGTAGAGAGGTCATCGTTCCTCTCTTTAACAGCCTTGTATTGTGCTAAGAGCATTTGATGTAGTTGTTCCTGTTGGGTAAGTTTTTCCATAGACATAGACTTTTTCGTTCTCCTAGAATTTTAGAAATTGAACTTTTGCGCTTTTAGCGCATTTTACATACGTCCACTTTATAGCACCAACCATCCTTATAATATTCGCAATTGAGTTTAGGCTGACCACTTTTAGGACAAGCACCCGGACCATTAAAATCACATTTTCTAGCCATATTCCTTTCAACTCCTTTGATTTTTGGAGGCTCTGAATAGCAATGGACTTTTACCTACTTTAAGTTTACTGCGGCTTTCCGTTCTTTTGTCAGGCGACTTCCCATCTCAGCTGGAGAAGTCGCCCTTGCGTAAGCAAGACCGCAAGTCTTGCGCCTACCTTACGGTATTGCGTCAGCAAGTAGCTTCTACTAAATTTTGGAGGTAAAGCAATGGAGTGCAGTCTTGGAAAAGCAGAGTGGATGTGCCAGAGATGCTGCGATGGCTGTGAGCACAGCATAATAGTGAAACCAGTTGACAACGTGCTATTGATTGATTCCCTATGATCACGACCCAACAACGCACATCGAATTCAAAACATGAATTTGGTATTATCAACGACAAGGCTTGAGCAAATCGTATATCTTCAAGGCAATTCCCTTGAATTTGTACTCCTCCCTCCAGAAATCGCTGGTATCATAACCTTGCTCTGCATATTCTTTTGCCTGAAGCAGCATTTCCAGTTTATCCGCATACTTTACGAGCTTTGCCTCTGGAGTTCTGCCTTTCCTATATTCTCCCCAGAGCTGCATGTACTCTTTTTTGAGTTTTTCTGGCAGGTTTTTTAGGATTTTGCTCATAGCTTTCTTTTCAATTTCTCTTTTCTGCCCGTAGTTCGGGGAGCGCCTCGTGAGGTCTCCGACTTGCGATTCTGGCAGGTCGTGCAGGAGCGACATCTTCAAAACTTTCTGCGTGCTGCATTTTTCCATTTCAGAAAGAAGCATCGCAATGACCGCTACCCGAAAAGTATGCTCCGCCACGCTCTCGCAGTCTTTGATTCCCTCCATCTTCCAGCCTTCCCTGGGTAATGCCTTTAATTTTCCAGCTTCTCCTAAAAATTTCAGGAGTTCTTCTGTTTTTGCTCTCATGGACTTAACTATGTGATACGTAAGACTTAATATTATGTGGTGCACCCTTAAACCCATGGAAATAATATTTCTGGGCACAACGGCGGCAGTTCCAAGCACTGCGAGAGGGCACAGCAGCATTGCACTGAAGTATCACGACGAGGTCATTCTCTGGGACTGCGGAGAAGGGACGCAGAGGCAGCTGATTATTTCAAAAACCAGCTACATGAAGATTAAAAATATATTCATAACGCACTTTCACGGAGACCACTTCCTCGGCTTGCCAGGCTTGATTCAAACGCTCTCCTTCGCTGACAGAAGGGAAGACCTGCACATATATGCGCCGAAGGGAATAAAAGATTTAATCAAAAACATTCTGGAGCTGGGCGAATATGGTTTAAAATATGACATAGTTGCACACTCTCTATCTAACAACTTTGAGCTGAAAGATGAAAAATATACTCTAAAAAGCATAAAAGTTGAGCATTCAATACCGACGTACGGGTTGGTATTCGAGGAAGTCAAAGGAAGAGAGTTCCTGCTCGATAAGGCAAAAAAGCTCGGAATACCCCCGGGACCAATGTACTCGAAGCTTCAGAACGGAGAGAAAATAAAGCTCGGCGGCAGATGGATTTATCCAGACGATGTGCTGGGGGAAAGAAAGAAAGGCTTCAAAGTTGTTTATTCGTCAGATACCAGACCTTGCAATGCAGTTATTGAGAATTGCAAGGATGCGGTGCTGATTCACGACGGAACCTTCGATGACTCTTTGAGAAACAATGCAGTAGAAACCATGCACTCTACGTGCATTGAAGCAGCGCAGGTAGCGAAAGAAGGTGGAGCAAAAGAATTGTATCTGACGCACATAAGCCCCCGGTATAAAACAGACGAGCTCCTCCTGAAAGAATCCAGAAAAATCTTCAAGAGCACCATGGTTGCGAGGGATTTTCAGAGGGTTGAATTACAGTATAAGCTCCTCTAATTTCTCCTTGCTTCTGAAGGCTTCCTCTTCTCCCAGAGCTTCGATGATGAAAAAACTTTTGTAGCTTATTTTCCTCAAGCGGCGCAGGACTTTTTTAAAATCTATGTTTCCTTTTCCAATTTCTGCATGCGTGTCATCGCTGCCGCTGTTGTCGTGCAGGTGCACGTGGCACAGCGAATGCTTCAGTGCCTCGATGAATTTCTCAATTTTGCCGCAGGTATTTGCGTGCCCGACGTCTAGAGTAAAAGCTAATTGACCTCCAAAATGCTGCAGAACTTCCTGAATTTCCTCGAGCTTGCAGCAGAATGCTCCAGTGAAGTTTGGAGTATTCTCGAGGGAAACCTTAACCCCGTGCTGCGAGGCGAATTCCAATATTCTTCCGATACTCTGCAGGTTTACTTCCCATGCTCTCTCCCTGAAAAACGTGCCGAGAGGAGAAAGTCTGCCTGGATGAATGTTTATCAGCTCAGCCTCCAGAAAATCCGCAAGCTCTATTGATTTAAAGATTTGCGAGAGCGATGCCTCTCTTATTCCCTCGTTCAGACTTGCGATATTCAAATCTGAAAATGGGGCGTGAACGACGAAGTTTAAATCGTAAGATTCGGCAAGTTCTTTAACTTTAGAATAATCTTTCTTAAGATGCTTTTCCTCAGGTATTATTTCCCATATCTCGAAGCCCAGTTCTCCAACTCTTCTCACCGTATCTTCTGCGCTGTAGCGGAGAAATGCAAGAGAAGAAACTCCGATTTTATTCAATTTCTTTACCCCCTATCGTTTTTGGCGAAAGCCAGTCGACCAGCTTCTCAATCTCCTCATCGTAAATCTCGACCTCTATCGAGCCGAGTAGAGTGGATTCAGAAAAGCTTATTACACCTGCATACGCTGCCTGCTTATTTAAGCTGAAAGATGTTTTGCTGCCCTCGATTTTGCCGAGCAGAACGCTCCTTGCAGAATCCAAAATGCTCTGACTTCGAAGCAGAGTATAAAATCTCTTCAGACTTTCCCTGCCCTCACCCATAGCGACTAGATATTTTACGCTCTCGCCTTCCTCCTCCCTAATCGCTGCCTCAAACAAATTTCTTATCGCGGCTTTAACTTTATCTAGATTTTCAGTCAGATATACCTCTGCTCTGACAAATAATTTCATAATTAAATATAAAAAGATAGAGGTTTATATCTTTTCAGGTGAAAAAATGCCTCCCTTCGACCCAGGACAAGTGCTGTGGATGATTATGTTTTTCGCATTCATCCTCATTTATCCAAAGTACATGCTCTACAAAATGATTTCAGACATGGAGGCGGTAGCCAGGACTCTCGAGGCATATACGAGAGATGCGGTCGAGATAATCGTAAAAACTTCAAAGGAGAAGGGAAAACCAGAAATAGAGCCAAAGAAAACCATTGAGAATGCCTTCGAATTCTTTCTAATACCGCCGGTAGATTTAGACCCCTACGGGATTTTGAAAAAAATCGAGCACATAATAGACAAAACAGAGGACAGATTAGAGGAAATTGCAGGAAAAATCGCACCGCAGAGCGACCCTGTCTGGAGGGCAAATACGATTTCGCTGGTGAAGGCAGGTATAGGATTAAACAACATCGCAAAAATTGTGCGCCACTACGTCGAGTTCGTCAAGAAGACAGGCAACTTGCAAATTGCGATGATTGTGCAGATGAGCCTGCCCCTTATTAAAAGAATAGCAAAGGCACAGATGAAAGGCGTGGAAACCATAGCACAGGGGAAACCCATAGGCGACTGCATAGGTCCCCTCGTTGCTGCAAATTTAATGAAGACAGAAGAGCACTACGAAGTCGCCAGAGATATAATCTGCCACGAAACGGAAATCTCTGACAGAGAGATTTTCATACTGAAGGCAAACGGACCTGGGGCAAATCTCGGAAAATTTGGCGATGGAGTAAAGAAGCTGTGCGAAGAAAACAAAATCTCGAAAATTATTACGGTAGATGCAAGCCTGAAGCTCGAAGGCGAGAAAACAGGAAAAGTCGCAGAAGGTATAGGTGCAGCGATAGGCGACCCCGGTCCGGAGAAGGCGAAAATGGAGGAGGCAGCGCTGAAGAATAACATTCCTTTAGAAGCCTATGCAATAAAAATGAGCATAGAGGAAGCAATTGCACCGATGACAAAAGAAATCGGCGAGTCCGTGAAAAGCGCTCTGGAACTGCTAAACGAGAGCGTGGAGAGAGTGCCGAAAGGAAGCAAAATAATAATAGTGGGCGTCGGCAACGCCTGCGGAATTGGAAACTCGCTGCAATCGGTGAAAGATTTGCAGCTGCCTGAAAAAGAGGAAGAGGAAAAGGAAGAAACTCTTGCAGATAAAATAATAAAAACATTAGTCAAGCCGCCCGAGAAGCCGAAAGAGAAGAAGTAAATACTACACTAGTCCTATTTGAACCTTTCCCACAGAAGAGGTCAAAGAAACTATCATTAAAGGGATGAAGATTGGTCCTGACTCTAGAGGAAATATGCATGCTAGGATGGGGCAGCTGGAAGTGGTATTCAAAAAAAGAAACAATAAAATAGTCGTGATAACAGTCTTTGAAATAAGGTGAGGAATGATGTTGGAAAGGTGCGTGATGTGCGATGGAAAGTTGAAAAAGAAAGAGGTAGAATACGTCCTCTCTGATGTAGACTTGGGAAAATTCCCGGCTTGGGTCTGTCAGTGCGGTGAACAATACTTCGACGAAGAGACCGCTAATTCGATGACGGAGGCAGCAAAGAGAAGAGGAGTCTTTGGTCTGGCGAAGAAGACGAAGGTGGGTTACACAGGCAAATCCCTAATGGTCAGAATACCGAAGGAGATAGTGGAATTCCTCGGGTTGAAGAAGGGGGGGGGAGGTGAAAATAACCCCTGAGAGCAAGAAGAAGATTGCAGTGGAAATCTTGGACTAGAATTTTAACTACACTAGTCCTATAGATGTTTTTACCCTTTCGCAACCCCCATCGGCACAAATCTTGCAATCGGCTTAGAAATTCCTGCCCCGTGTGCGCTCTTTACAACTTCTCCTACATCCTTGTATGCCTCGTGCGCTTCCTCTGCAAGCACGGGCTTGCTCGCCGCCTTTACATATATTCCCCTGCCTGCAAGTTCCTTTAGAATTTTGTCCCCCCAGAACTGCCTTTTTGCAGCTGCCCTGCTCATCTTTCTTCCTGCGCCGTGGCAGGTCGAGCCGAAGGTTTCTGCCATCGCTCTCTCAGTTCCTGCGAGCAGGTAGCTCTCGGAGCCCATATCTCCAGGAATTAGCACAGGCTGACCGTAATCTCTGTACTTCTCGGGAATATGCTCGCTCCCGGGTCCGAAGGCTCTCGTTGCTCCTTTCCTGTGCACGTAGCACTCTCTCAAGGCACCGTCAACACTGTGCTTTTCAAATTTTGCGATATTGTGCGCAACCTCATAGATTGTTGACATGCCCATGTCCTCTGCCTTCCTGCCCAAAACTTTTTCGAAGGATTCTCTCGTCCAGTGCGCTATGGCTTGACGATTTGCAAAGCCGTAGTTTACTCCACAGCACATCGCAGCATAGTAGTCCTGCGCTTCCTTAGAGTTTGCAGGCGCACAGGCTAACTGCCTGTCAGGTAATTCGATTTTATACTTTTTGGATGCAGCCTCCATGACTTTCAGGTAGTCAGAGCAGATTTGATGTCCGCAGCCTCTGGAGCCCGAGTGAATCATCACAGTTACCTGACCTACTCCATTTATTCCAAACGCCTTTGCAATTCTCCCGTCGTATATCTCCTTAACCTCTTGGATTTCTAAAAAGTGATTGCCTGAACCTAATGTTCCGAGCTGGGGCTCTCCTCTCTTCTTCGCAAAATCGCTGACCTTGGCAGCATCCGCTTCCTCCATGCAGCCGTTCTCTTCTATATTCTCCAAATCCTCAGTCCAGCCGTAGCCTTTCTCAACTGCCCATTTTGCGCCGTTTTCTAAGACTCCATCAAGCCCTCCCCTGCTCATGCGTATTTTCCCCTTCATGCCCACCCCAGAAGGAACGTTTTCAAAAATGTGATTAATTAGTTCTGAGAGCTTCGGCTTTATTTCTTCTACTTTTAAGTCAGTCCTCAAAAGCCTTACCCCGCAGTTAATGTCAAAGCCCACTCCGCCTGGAGAAATTACTCCTTCGTTTGCATCGAATGCGGCAACGCCGCCGATTGGAAAGCCGTAGCCGAAGTGAATGTCTGGCATAGCTATTGAATATTTTATTATCCCCGGCAAACATGCGACGTTGGCGCACTGCTCGAATGCGCCCTCCTCAACCCCTGACAGAAGCTTCTCGTTTATGTATATTCTTCCAGGCACTCGCATGCATTCCTTAAATTCCTTCGGAATTTCCCAGAGATAGTCTGAAATTTTTTTCAGCTTCATAGTTGCCCTCTTCCTATCGGAATCTTCTTAAACGTCAAGTATAAACCTTGCCCTCCATACCTTGTCCTTCTTTATCTCCATCATGTGATAAGTTATTGCTTTTACTTCAGTCACAATCTCGTGCTCTTCTCTCGTAGCTTCTCCACATGCAGAGCCTTTGAGCGTAAGCCGGGTTTCGTCTATTGCGACCTTGAACTTACTGAACATCATCCCGTGTATATCTCTAAGCCCAAGCAGCGCAGTAAGCCACTCCCTGAGCATGCTTTCCAAATCCTCGCCCTTAACTGCAATCTTCTTTTCTTTTTTGCATTTAACCTTCGCTGTATTGCACATCGCACTAAACATTGCCAAGGCTGCGTTTTCGAATAACTCGTTTAGGCTCCCGCCGTAGGCATATATTCCAACATCTGCAGTAACTTCAAAATACTCAAATGGGGGGAGGGTGCTCATAAGACAATAAAAAAAGAGTAACGTCTTATGAGCATAATAAATTGCTCTTTTTGAAACCGCAAAATTTATTTATACTTCCACGTAGAAGATTTTGCTATGCAAAATCTTCAGACGTGGAAAATCAGAGAGTCAAGGCTTGGCAGGAAGTTTGACAAAGAGACCGCAAGCTACGCTTCTTCTGTAGAATTTGATAAAAATATCATCGAATACGACCTGCTTGGAAGCGCTGCCCATGCAGTAATGCTGTGCGAGCAGGGAATAATCACAAGACAGGAAGCCTCTAAAATTCTGAAGCACCTAGAAAAGCTCCTCGAAGGAAACAAGCTCAAGTTCGACCCAAAGAGCGAAGATGTCCACATGCTCGTTGAGGAATATCTGATAAAGAAGCTCGGCGAGGTCGGGGGAAAGCTGCACACTGCCCGCTCAAGGAATGATCAAATAGCATGTGATTTGAGGATGTGGGTCAGGGAGAAGATAAATGCCACAGCCTTGCAGATATGCAGTTTATGCAATATTCTGCTTGAGATAAGTTCGAGGCACACCGCCACAATTTTGCCTGGATATACTCATCTCCAGCATGCGCAGCCGACGACGCTTGCCCATCATCTACTGGCGCACTGCGATGCGCTTATGAGGGACCTCGGGCGCTTAGAGGACGCTCATAAAAGGATAAATCTCAACCCTCTCGGCTCCTGCGCTCTCGCAACCACAAGCTTCCCTATAAATAGAGACAGAACCTCGCAGCTCCTGGGATTTGAAGGATTGATAGAAAATTCCATTGATGCCGTAGCTTCGAGAGATT
>JBDRDL010000028.1:0-40724 GCA_043820925.1 Methanobacteriota archaeon
TTCCACCACTCGTTGAAGCGTACCATCCACGCAGCTATATCCATAACAAATCAGCCAACTTTCAAGTATATAAATGTTATGATTAACTCAAAATTTAAAAATACGTTAATTATAGATAACGTAAATAGGATTTAGGTAGGGTATTGCGGCGGGGCAGCGGAGGGTTAGAGGATGGTGGATGGAGGAGGTGGGCAATCAAGGGGGTTTTAAAATCAAAGCCTTTTTGTTTCGAGTATGGAATTCTTGTTACCCAGTAGTGTTTCTCTTTCCTGCCGAGGTTTTTAGATACTCTTTCAAAATACTGTGCTTCTCCGTGTTCGTGAATTGAAAAACACTTTTATCCATTTATCTTTTCAAGCATTTTCTCTCCTCATGGTAAAAGTGTGCTTGGTAGGGTTGAGATGAGAAGGGACATAAAATAACAGATTAAATGATATTTTCATCTATCTCTCTCCTTGGAAAGATTACGCCAATCCTCTCATCATACTCCACTTTTGCTATCACCAAATCATCTTGGAAATCAAAAATATTTGCAGATTCGTTGAATAGTGGAATCCTTACAGAATATCTAACGCGCTTAATTTTCTTGTCCAAGCTTTTAATTTCTTCTTCAAACTGTTTAGGGATAGCATCGATCGTTAAATATTTTGAAGGACGTGTGGTGAGTTTTTGTATAGTCTTATCTTTAGCGGAGAGGGTATACACATAAGACAAGTTGCCCTCCACATAATCTATCAAATCTCTGACAGTTTCTAATTCTTTTCTAAAATCGGTATCTGCATACACTTCGTTTACCGCTTGGAGTAGTTCCTTTTCTGATGGTTTGTTGCTTTTATTTTGGAGCGAATTATGACTTTTTTTCACTACGTCTTTAGGATATACATAAAAAGAGCTTTTAGTTGGTTTGTAGATAAACGCCTTCGTCTCTTCTTTTTTGCCTCTTCGATTTACCCTTCCAAAGCGCTGAACAAGAGCGTCTATTGGGCACATTTCAGTATAAAGTAAATCAAAATCTATATCAAGGCTTACTTCCACCACCTGCGTTGTAACTGCGACAAATCCCCCAAAAGGTAGGTTTTCCAGTTGGTTCTCTTTTATCATCCGGTGATAAAGAATAAATTGTGAGTGAAAAAGCATAAGGTCAAAAGAGGGGATTTTATCTATTAGGAATTTGTACATCTCTTTAGCGGTTCTTATGGTATTGCAAACCACCAATACCTTCCTTCCATTTCGATAGTTCTCTATAATGTCTTCCTTTGCTCCAAATATCTCCTCATTGTATCTCCAAACAATTTCTACTCGGTGTGACTCATCGAAAGAAGCATCGTGAGGTATTTCACCTAAATGCAATTCATCTTTTAAAAATGTCTTAAGTCCATCAGGAAATGTTGCACTCATGAACAAGGGGATTGCACCTAAAGATCGAAGAAACTTGGTTGCTTCTACAATTAAAGCAATTGTATAAGGTTCATAACAGTGTATCTCATCAAAAATCAAAACAGAATCGGCAGCATTTGAAAGCTTTGAGTCCCATCGCCCCCAATTAAACAGAATGAAAAGTAATTGGTCCACTGTAAGGATTGTAGATTTGTGAACAAAAGCCCTACAAAAAAGAGAGTTCCATATAAACTCCCAAGAATTTTGATAATCTTTTTCCGAGAGCAAAAGATAATCCGATGTTCCGTGCACGATGCCAATATTCTCACCTAAAATAAGTGGATGCCTCATCCGCTCATACATCTTATTAGTGGTGGTCATTGTAGGCATCAGGTAAAGTAATTTCTTCCCTACTCCATTGTTGATTGCCCAGAGGAGTGATGCTTCTGTTTTACCTTTGCCAGTGGGTGCTTGTAATATCGCTCCTCCTTGGTAATTTCTACAAGCTTTTTGAAACACATGCCAGGCGAATGTCTCTTTACCAATTCTTTCGCAAACTGCCCTTTTTATATTCTCTTCCTTTATTGTCGGAGAATACTCGAAGGAGAAAGTATCGCCTTGAGAAGAATACCAATCACAATAATGAAGAATATCCTTTAGATAAGCAAAGAGGATGCGAGCTTTTTTTGCTTCTTGTTTTCTCAATACCCGAATAAAATCATTTGCTATGGCGTATTCATTAAATATCTCGCTATATTTTTTTGGATAAGTAAAAGAGAGCTCAAATAATTCTCCGAAATGTTCTTCAAATTTTGGTTGGATAGTCTCTTCAGATATTCTTTTAATAACATCCTGAATAATAGGGGGAAACTCTACGTTAGTCTCGGTCTCGCAATCTTCAAACTTTCCTTGTTTAAATGGAGAATGATGATTTGCCACTATTAAAGCTTCTATTGGTATACTCCTTTTTCTTCCACTTCTTTCCCCCTCAATCCAACTATAATGAGAACAAGCTTGTTGAGTAAACCAGAAGGATAGGAATGCATGGCTCTTTCTTTTTCCCTCTTTTCTAATATATTTTTGAAAACTCACAGACGCTTTTCCGATATCATGTAAAGCAACGCAAAAAAACGCACTTTTCCAGAATTCTTCCTCCGGAAGTGAATATATCTCGCAAAACTTTCTTGTGCTACCTTCTTTAAAGTTTTTTACGTTTTTAAATAAATTGAGAGAATCCTCGATATGCTTGTATAAAGGGATATCAGGGTCCTTTTTAGCTAAGATTTCATTATAAGAATACAACATTTCTATCCTCTTCAGGATCGTAATATGTATTTTTTATTGGTTCTTCTATTTTGATTTTATATCCGCCTGTAAGGAAAGTAAATTCTCCTTCATCTTTCGGTTTTCTAATTTTATCAATAATTTCAAATCTGTGAGGTAATTTTTGACAGATATACGGTTTAAAAGTTCCTTCTAAAACGATCCCTCTTTTAACCTTATTTATATTGAAAGGAAGTAAAATGTTATGAAGCAGTATTGGATACTTTGGTTCGATAAGTGGCAGAATACTTAAAGATTCTATTCTAACCAATTCATCATCTCTTCCCAAAGAAAGAGGAAAAACGGGATTTCCAAATTTCTCCATCATATGTCTCAGTAAATCACCTTCATCAGAAGAAACATAGATAACGTACCGGGGTCTGTAAAGTTGTTCTCTCACTATTGGAATTCTAGTAAATGTCCATCCTTCTAAGAAAAGAACTTCTATTTCTCTTTCTGCCTTGCCTTTTATGCTTTTTATTGTTCGCCAAGCTTCCTTTACTTTTCCATCGATTGTGTTAGCAAGAATAGCAACCTTTACCCTATCCACGAAGGGTTTTTCTTTACCATTCCACCCCCACCTATGATATATTTGTTCTTCTTTAAGTCCTAAGGCGCTTCCTACAAATCCAAGTAAAGTAGTTTTAGGTGGGAACTCGTAGGTGCGATGATACTTTTGATCTTTCACCCACTTGAATGATGCGAAGCCACTAACCGTTTTAATTTTTATGGCATCCATCCTACTTCAATCTTCTCCTATGGGATGTTGCTATTTACGTCTTTTAGCATGTTCTCAAATGCATCTCTTAGAGAAAGCACAGTTATTGAATTTTCCGCACCATCCCTACCTTTGTATTTAAGCGTCTTACCTACAGAAAAGCCTCCGAAACCTTCAGCAGTTCCTATTATTACTTTCTCCACAATATGAGATTCATCTTCCAATGTTTTTGTTATACATTCTTCCCTGACCTTTTCATCTTCTGCGTCCATTTCAAGGCGTTCGAGAAAAATAGGCTTTTTAGCGGTTTGGCGAGTGTACATCACTAACTTTGGAGAAATGTCAGTTAGATAACGTGCCTGTTTTCCCCCTCCCCAGAGGTCATGAATTGCATTTATCAAAGCTTCGATACGGCCCACCTTACTTTTTTGGGGATTGTCTTTGTTTTCTTTGGGCAGATTTTGCGGAGCTTTATCTTTGCCGTAATAGTCCTCTTCGAAGACCCCTATTCTGTCTAGTTCGACGAGAATGCTGGAATGGAAGTAATTATAGTAAATTTCTGTTTCAAATGGAGGCATCATTTTAGTTGGGTCCTTCTTCCCTTCTTCTGTAATTCTGACCCCTAAATCTCTATCATCTTGGAACGGGAAGAAACCGATAGCTGGGGAAACCCTCACAGGAGATGTGCGCTTTTTTCCATTACCAGCAGCTAATAGAAACCCAAAAAGGTCGTCGTCTATGTATTCATATGGGTCCCACGCTGAAGATGCTGCTCTACCAATAGCGGTCTTTGTTTGTTTTACCGGTGAGATGGGCCATCCCATTTCCCTCCATTTATCCCGGATGTAATACCGCATCGCTTGTCCTGAGATGTAGGGAAGTTCTCTTCCACTGGGTAAGGTTATTTTCTTCACTATTGTGATGTTGTCTTCTGAAAAACTTGAATTTATACTTCCCACAGAGGTCTTAAAGACCGAAACGATGTTTACGCAATTCGATACCATTTCACTCATTTTATACCACGCTCCTTTTTCTTTTTTTAAACAGAACATCAGCTTCTTTGTCCATAGCAAAGAGATCTATTAGTGCCTTGTATTCTCTCCACTCCATTGGATGGCGAGAGAGATGTTCAAAGAACTCTTTTTTAATATCTATATGAATGGGTATTCTCTTCCCCTCTATCTCAATTTCATATCCCTCCACTTTATGTTTTATTCGCTCTAAAGCTTCTAAGAATTTGTCATACCGTTTGCATCTTCTTAAGTCATAAAGAACTGATTTCTGTTCGATGCTGCCGCAATATAGGCCGATTTGTGCCCCTATTTTTTCGCAATAATCTATCGTTTCTTTCTTATCCCACATAGTTCCTTCACCTCTTTAGCTATATCTTCCAATGTTGTAAAGTTTTACAAATCTAGCAAAGTTCATTATTTTTTCTCCTTTTTTATACATAATTTTCTCTGCAATTTCATTTAAAGGAGCATTTTTAATTATACGCTCTGAAAAAGCTTCTCGATAGAAGTTGTTATAATCATTATCTCCTTCCTTTACTACAAGATTAGAAAACATAGACATGAAATTAATTCCCTGATTTTCCAAGCTTTCATATAGTTTAAATAGACGGGACATCTCATCAAATACTGTATTATTTTTGAAAGATACACTCTTGCCAGAGATACTACCTAAGAAAAAGTACCATATCTTAGTTGAAGCAACATTTAACCTCTTGCTTGCATCTACCGTCTCTTTCAAAGACCGACACAGTTCGTAACTAAAAGCTAAAATTGTCTCATTCAGATATTGATACTTATACCCACCCTCAAAAATGTTAGAGGAGTCGCTTAATCTTCTTTCTTCTATTATCCCCCTTACATCTTTCCAGAACTCTTCTATCTCATCTAAAGAGGATGCGTGAGGTATTGCCATAAAGAGAGTCTTTTTTCTTCTGTTAATGTTAAAGAAGATTCTATTAATAGCAAAAAGAGAGGCAGCCTCGCATAAACTGCACATTTTTAAATCTAAGGATAGATTGGAATAGAAATTGCTCCAATTTTTAACTGGTACAAGAAAAGGATAATTATTAGAATGAATATTTGATGTAGCAAAAGGGGAACCACAAAATGTACAAATTTCTTTTCTCTCAGGGTTGAAATTTGGTTGATAAGGCCAGTTATATTGCGGGCGAGAGCAGTAAATACGTCCTTTGTCATCGATCTTAAAATCAATTTTGTCCTTCTGTTCCTCATAGCTATCTCTTATATTATCCCATATTCCCTGTTTATTTTTTGGGAAATCACATTTCTGATATTTAGGTTTCAGATCGCCACCACTAAAGAGTGCATTTACAACGTTTACTAAATTAATTTTAGGCACAATTTCAAAATCATCTTTTTCATTGTTGTAAATACAAACTTTATTCTTCGCAGATTGAATATACCGTTCGTTCTTAATTTTTTCAAATATCTTTTTCAGAAAATTTTCTATTTGGTCGGGAGACGGAGCCGTGATGGCGTAATTCTTTCTATTAATCTCCACTTCAGTATTTTGTATTTCTTGGGATTCGATGTAGTCCCAGAGAGCTACAACCCCAGCATCGATCCAAGGATCGCCCGTAAAAACTTGCTTAATTTTAAACCTTTCCGCCTCTTCACTCACCCTTCCTCTCTCTTTCCCTTCCGCCGCAGTCCCTGCGGAGGTTCGTGCTAAACTGCTTGACATTGATTCTGCCTCGCCCCCTTGTTGCGCTCTCCAGGCTCTACATATTAATTTTGTCATAGCTTTCTTCTGACAGTCTTGCCTCCTTTTGACTTCTTCTCTTTTATGAATTCTTCCACTAAGCTGCCGATGTGGGCGGCTAACTTTGAGATGTTCTCGTTCATCGCTCTCAGTTCTTTGGAAACAACATCGTATTTGCTGTCTAAATCTTTGAAGTTGGAGTCAGTTTTTGCGAAGCCGGTGTCGATTTTCTCGCCAACATCAACCACGTTTTTTCCAACGGTGTCGATTTTATTCCCTAAGGTTTCGAAGTTCGAGTCCATCTTGGAGAAGCCGGCGTCTACTGACTCTCTAACGGCTATGAGCTCCCGTCTTCCTGCACCTATGCTTTCTGTAAGCTCTTCTTGGATATCTCCATATCCTATTTCAAAATGCTTTAATTCTCCAGTTGGCTCCTCAAAAGTTGTGGTAATTTTCTTTACCTCGATTAGCCCGTCTTTTATTTCGATGGCTTTGATGAATTTTTCAACGCCCTGCTTCTCGCCCTCGCAGACTATTTCAACTTCTCCGCTCTTCAGGTTTCTTGCCCTGCCCGCGATGCCCAGCTCTCTCGCTGCTTCCTGCACTTTCTCTCTATAGCCAACCCTCTGGACTTTTCCTCCCACGGTTATTCTGGCTCTAATCATATTATGGTGCTCCTCTGCTTGAGCTGCATATAAAACTCTCGCCCATCCCGAGTCCTCCAGTATTTAAATTGTTTTTTGCATATATAAATCTGACCTCAATCGCTGGGGCAGGATTCGAACCCCGGACGCGAAGCGAGGTTATTTTCTGATATTCATAAACCCAAAGCCTATGCTGTTGAGCTCGCCAAAGCCTGCGTCGAGACCGAACTGCAGGAGCTTCTGCTTTTCTCTATCAATGTAGCCGAAGATGAACTCCCAGAGCGAGGCGATTATGCTAACGTTTTTTCCATCTATCGGTATGGGAATAGAGACGGGTTTTAGGAATTTGAACTGCTCGAAGATTTGAGATGGTTCTGCGGGCAACCCGTAAAATTCGCTGTACTTCTTGAAGAGGTTGTCCTCGAGCTGGCGGAGGAAGGCGTTGAAGGAGTAGTTTTTTCTCCAGTAGAGGTAGTCGTAGTTTTTTGGTGGAGAAATGCCGTACTCGGCATAGTTCTCTTTTGGTATTCTGATGACAATCGGGGTGCCGGTTTTAAGGGTGCAGGATTTTGTGATTTTTGGATTCAGGGCAGCGACTTCTTTTATTCTGAAGAGCATCTCGCCTATGGCTGCTTGCTCCAGCTTCGTTAATCTGTTTTTGAAAGTTTCGATGAGTTTTTCGTCTGGCGAAGAAATCATAAACCGCCTTTCATCGCCGCTCTTGAAATCACTTGCAGGAAAGATGTTTGAAAAAGAGAAGAATTTGTAGGCTTTCTTGTCGTGCAGGCTGCTGTATTCTGTATCTTTCAGCAGGGAATAAACAAAGCCCTGCATTTTGGGGTAGTAAGTAATATCGTATGCGCAGTCTTTGAGCGCTTTAAGTTTGATTAGCAGTCTCATTTTAATTCCTCCATAAGCAGAGAGGGGTCAGATATTTCAAGCCTGAAGGCGTTTGCTAGTCTTTCAATGTTTTCTGCAACCTTCTCTGGCTCCGCTTCGCTTGTTTGAAACTCGAGCAGGCGCTTGCGCTCTATCGGACAGGAGACGAGTCCGGTTTTATAATGAATGCTGAAGGGCGCTCTAACATCTCCGTTGATTTTCATGCTGCTCCAGTCGATTAAAATCTGGTCTGCCCGCTCTTCTTTTTTTGCGACGGTTGAAGTGGTTACAGGTTTGCCCTTTCCAACGATTCTGTAGAACTCTTCTAAAATTTTGTTGGGCAGCTCCTGAATTTTTTTCTCTGCTCTTTCCTGCACGGCAACTGCAAGTCTGCGGTACAGCGCAAAGAGGTCAGCATGCAGCTTCGAGTTATCCAGCTTCGACCATATCTGCACTCCCCTCGAGCCTGAAAATTTTATGTTAGGGATTATTTCGCATTCCTCCAATACTTCTGCTACTTTTTCAGCAGCCATCTTCAGCAGCTCAAATCCCTTTGCGTAATTCTTGAAAGCCTGCCCGGCATCCAAGTCAAGAACGAACCAGTCCGGCTGCGAAGCATCGAGCTTGTGAATGTAAGGTATGAAATCGACTGCATGGGCGTCTACATAGCGCAGAAGCTCTTCCTCGCTGGTTATCTGAATAAAAACAGGCTCTGGCTTGTATCTGGCGTATCTCACGAAGAGAGGCTTGATTTTGTTGACTGGATTATTCTCATCGCTGAATATCTTCACAACGCTCGTAGCCCTGCCCTCGAGAAATGGAACCAGAGCTTCAGCTGCCTTTGGATAGTAATCCTTTGCTTTTAAAACCATGCGATAGGACAAGTTCAGCTCACTTCCAACCTCCCCTAACCTTTCCCTGATTTTCCGGATGCCTTTTTCAGTTATAACATAGCCATTTTGCTTTTCTGAAATCAATTTTCTATATATTAATTCATCAAGAATTTTTTTGACTTCATTTTCAGAAATTTCTTTTCCATCTCTTATTATCTTCTCAGCTATGTGCTCGAAATCAACTATCTTTCCAGTTTCCTTAATCGAAAGCAAGAGCAACATGCGGTCTTCGGGCGTTGCGGGCATGCTTATTTTTTATAGCATAGGGAATTATAAGTTTATCGGAATTCTTTTAGGGATACCTTTTTAAGCAAAAAATACATATATTATGGTAGTCGTTAGAGTTAATCCCTGCTCTTTTCATCTGGGCTGAGGGGAAACCATGGTAGAGATGCCTTTGCTAAGCAGAGTTGTGGAGTTCCTCGATGGAATATCCTTAGAGCTAAAAATAGATTTAAATAGGTTAAAAACTGAAAAAAGGTATTTTGAAGCACTATATTTAAAATTAACAAATAATCTGAAGGAATTGAAAAAATTAAAGGATGAAATGGAGCAGAAGGGTTTTGATTCGCCTTATTTTGCCTTGGGGATGAGAAGGTATGGCGTTCCTCTCGGAAAGCAGAGCTACCGCAGGGAAGATGTTGAAGACCAGAGAGATGTTGCAAGGCACAAGATGTTCTTCAGGACAGATGCCTCGTTTAAGAAAGGCACCTTTGAGAGAGCTAAATCTGCAATAGCCTCGCACAACATGGCTGTGGGTCACCTAGAAGAGTTCGTGTCCTTTGATTGCAGGTGCGGCTCGATAACTAAAGGAAAGGAAGCTGTCGACATTGTAGAAGAAAAGGGCACATTCATCTGCCCAAAATGCAATTCTGAACCGAAATTGCGAGAAAACGAGACCGGCATTTACAGGATGGAAATCCTGCCCTACCTGACTTTTGGAGGGGAGTTCACTGTAGAGATATCCAAGTTTACCCCCACTGAGAGAATGGCTTACAGGGAGCTCACCGAGATTCTGAGGGAAAAGAAAAAAGGCAGAATAAAGTCTGCAACTGTTGCATTTAAGGCTATAGAGAATGGGGGGTGGGTTACAAAGAGGGAGCAGGTCGAGATAGAAAAAGGCTCGAAGCTCGACTACGAGGATATTCTGAAGCAGAAGTACGGCCGCATTATAATCGAGCACATACGCTATCACCACGAGCGCAGCATACTCGTCAGCGGCCGCTACAACAGGCGGGCTCTCGCTATTGCTTATACAAAAATTTTAAAGGAGAAAGGGGAAGAAATCCTGGATTTCCTACTGGAGCAGAGAGTTGACGTTAAAAAATTGAGAGAGTACGAGCGCTTGAGGAAAAAAATAGAATTGAAAATGTATGGCATGCTGCCTCCGACCTTTTCGATGGATGCAAGAATAACAGAGGAAAGAATGGAGCTGATGGAGGAGTTGGATGAGGAGCTGAAAAGAGCTGGGCTGATGGACAAGCATGGAAGTTTGATTCCTGAGCTCGATGAAGCCATAAGCTATCGGAGGCAGGTTAGAAAGGAAACCCTGGTAAAGATTCCAAGGGCACTTTTTGCGTGGGACATATTCAGATTTTTGCTTATAAAGCCGTACAGGGAGCGCAGGTACGCAAGCATATTCCCGGGCTTGCAGCCAGTTCCGGAAAGAGACCAGTTAGAAAAAGCTCTTGAGGCATTAAAAGAAGATTACATACTTTCTGCAATAAAGAGGTTCATAGACAGCAATGTGCTAAGTATTGATAATGCCCATAACATAGTGTTCAAAAAGTTCGAGCTCGAGGATATTCTACAGGATTATCTCAAGGTCACCTCGAGCAGGGCAGTCGGAGGGATTGCGCTATATCTCTCTTCCAATCTAAGTCTTGAAACTTCTGCTGGCGTCGTTTCCGCAGAAGTAGCAGAGCTGGAGGAAGTGCTCAAGGTGATAATAAGGCTGGGCAGGGGCGATGTTATACCTCCGGAAAAGCTGGAAGGTCTGGAAGAAATAAGGGACATAAAAATTTCAGACAAAGCCAAGCAGTTTTTGGAGCTGGTGAGGTAGACAGACGTAGGTGGTCATATATACCAGCATCTATGACCACCTACGTCCGTGTACATGGAAAAGTTTTTTAAGCTGCGAGATTATTTTAATCGCATGAAAGAAGTCGTCGTGCTGCGCTCAAGCCAGAAGGACGTGCTCATAAAGGAGATTAACGAGAAGCTTAATGAGAATACAAAAAAAGTGCACTTCAGCATCAGACCTACGATAAATATTCTGGCATCGATTTTAACCGCTGCTCCGAATGTGAAAGCAATCACCTGCCCCCCCAGTCTTTACGAGCGCACGCCAAAGAAGATAAAGTCTGCGCTGGATAGAATCGGAATTAAGTTCGAAGCGCTGCTGCTCACTCCAGGCAGACCCCGCTCCCATCCGAACTGGAAGATAAGCAAAGTCTATGACCTCGAGGAAAAGGGCTTCTCTGCCAAGGAAATCTCGGATGAGCTGAAAATTCCCTTGACGACTGTATACTACTATCTAAAGAAAGAAACAGAATAGATGTTAAAGAGCCTTTTTTGCCAAGCAAAAAACCCTCGGGAAAAAATATAAATTACAACAGTTATTCTTTGGGATGATAGCACTTTCTTCCAAAGAAAGTTTGCGATAGTGCCGCCGTAGCTCAGTAGGTAGAGCGCCTGGCTGTTAACCAGGTGGTCGATAGTTCGAGTCTGTCCGGCGGCGCTTCTTGTAAATGAAATTGCGGTGCTAGGGTTCAACTTATTATATATTTTTTTGCCCTTCCTTCTCCTTCTTCGGCGAAAACTCCCTTCTCAACCATTTCCTTCAAATCTTGATATGCTGTCTTGTTGGAGACGCCATTGATTTTCCTGTACTCCCTGTTTGTAATATACCCGCGTTTGATGACGTGTTTTAAGGCATTCCTCTGCATCGGATTAAGGCCTGCTGACCGCTCCAGGGACCTCATAACTTCGAGGATGATTTTCACAGAGTAGAGAACCCCGTCTGTGTAGTACTCGAGCCAGCCGGTTAGGTCTTTTGACTCGTCTACTAGTCGCAGTGTCCTGTAGTATGCCGGCGTGTCCCCCTCATAGTACTCGTCTAATGCGAAAACTCCCTTCTCATCGAATCCCCGGATTCTAAGTATCAACACTGCCAGAGCCCTTGCCACCCTCCCGTTCCCGTCCTCGAAGGGATGAATCATTGCCATTGCATAGTGGCAAATCCCGGCCTGGATCACCGGATTAAGCCCCTTGGCTTCATCAGAATTAATCCAGGAAACCAGTTCCTCCATCATTGGCACGACCTTTTCAGGCGGGGGCGGGGTATAGATTATCCTCGAACCCGCCACCACGTAGTTCTGGATATTTCTGAGTTTGCCGCATGCCAGAGGGTTGTCTAGGACTCCCTTGGTAATGTCACGGTGGATCCTCAGGACACCGTCCATGTGTATATCGTCCTCTCTTTGGTAGGACTCTATGCCCTCTAATACTCGGATATAGTTCTGAACCTCGTTTATCGCCTTCCTCTGTGCAATCACCTCCCTGCCGTCAAGAAGGCTTTTGACCTGCCCCAGCGTCAATGGATTCCCCTCGACTCTAGTGGAATAGTGAGCAGTCTTTGCCAGGGACTCTCTTTTTATCCTGCGGTATGCCGGAGGAGTGACCTTTCTTTGGGCAATATCTTCGGCGAGCCTGGTGATTTCCACAAGGTTGTTGAGAATCTTGTTTGTAATACGGTATTTCAGTCCCAGCATAATCATTACCTTTATATGGAAGTTTTCGTTACCTAATCATTACCTAATCATTACCTTGAGAAATAGTTTTTGAAAAAGCAGTTTAATAGGCTAGCACATCATCCTGCAAAAAATCAGTACTGCGTAAGATTATATTTTTTCTTTATTTTTATGTACTCTTCTCTGTTCTTGATTCCCAAAGATTTTGTGACTTCTTCCATTAGAGGCGTCCAGCTTTTGTCGTGTTCCTCTGCTGCGCATCTCAGGCGGCGCAGCTCATCGTCCCAGTAGATGTTTTCTTTGTTGTTCTGCAGGCAGACTATGAGCCTGGCTGCGCCTTCTTCAGTTCTGTGCTTCTCAGTTTCTGCCTTATGCGTCGTTGCATCTGTGCCTGTCATAATTGGGGTACCTCACATCATAGCGATTTATCATATACTCGATTCTGTGGATTATCGCATTAACATTATCCTTTGAAGTGCCTATGTCCCTCCTGCCCTTCTGGAAATATTCAGGATAGCGCTTTTCAATCTCCAAAATTTCTTTTTTGAATTCAGCAATGCTCTTTTTTCCTTCGATAGTTGCGAGCAGAAGCGAGTTAGTCCGGATAACAGCATTTGCCATCGCAACGTCCTCGCTGCTCTTTGCTATCTTTTTCAGCTTCTCTCCGTACTCCAAGCTTTTCTTAAGCACGCCGACTACTAAATCTATATCTCCGTATATCGTTTCGAATTGAGCATGAATGTCGTATGCATCAATCATTTTTCGATAGAAGGCTTCTCTGAGCAAATTCTCACCTCCACACCGCCTCGGCAGCGCTGTATGCCCACTCGGATATCGGGTTCGGGTACAAGCCCAGTATTACGATAATTATGACTGCTGCCAGCATGGCAGCGACATATGCAGAGGGCTCTTGGATTTTTTCTATTTTCGGCTTTCCCCAGTACATGCGCATTATCACTCTTGCGTAATAATAAACAGAGAGCGCTGAATTGAGAACAGCGATTATCGCCAGCCATAGCAGGTTGCCCTGAATTGCAGAAAGGAAGAGCACGAATTTTGTATAAAAGCCGAAGGTTGGGGGTATTCCTGCAAGAGAGAACAGCATCACAGTCATGAGAAGGGCGGTAATCGGCGCAGTTTTTCCAAGACCGTCGTAGTTTTCCATGTCGTCGCTCTTGGAATAAATCAAGCCCACGGCTGCGACGACGATGAATGCACCTGCGGTTGCAATTGCATGAGAGAGTGCATGCAGGATTCCTCCAGCAAGCGCTATTTGAGCTGCATTCTGGGAGTAAGCAATGACAACGAAGGCGATAGCGATGTAGCCTGCGTGCGCAATTGAGGAATAAGCAAGCATCCTCTTAACGCTGTTCTGCATGATTGCCACGACGTTTCCGAGGGTCATCGTAATTACTGCGAGAATTGCGAAGGCGAGATACCACTGCAGCTTAATCGCAATGAGCGCAAGAAGGAAAACTCTGAAGGCTGCGATGAATCCCATTTTTTTAGAGCCTGCAGCGAGCAGCGCAGATACTACTGAGGGCGAGCCTTCGTACGTATCCGGTGCCCACATGTGGAAAGGTACAAGAGCCATTTTGAACCCGAAGCCTGCGAGTATGAGCAGCATTGCAAGTGTTGCAATGGATTCAAATCTCGCTGCATGGGCTGCGAGGAATTCTTTCATTTCAAGGATGTTCACTGTGCCCGAGATTCCGTAGGCTAGGGAAATTCCGAAAAGCAGAATAGCAGAGGACAGGCCGCCAAATATGAAGTACTTCAGCGCACCTTCTGCGCCGAGCTTTGAGTGCTTGTCAAATCCTGCGAGTGCATAAGTAGATAAACTTGCCAGCTCAAATCCGATAAAGAGAACGATTAAATCATTCGCTATTGCAACGAACATCATTCCAGCCGTTGCAATTAAAACCAAGAAGTAGTACTCATCCTGGCTCTGATTCTTTCCATAGTACTCCAAAGATGCTATGCATACCAGCAATGCAACGGTGAGGAATATTATATTGAAAAATTGAGCAAAAGAATCAATGACTATCGAATTGTAGAATGGATAGCCGACGAAGGATTCCCTCACGTTAAAGTTGCCCAGCACGAGCAGCAGCGCTACAAGTAGCGCTGCAATGCTTACGTATCCCAAAACTTTCTTTTCTTTTATGAAAAGTCCTAGGAGGAGTACTAAAATCGATACTGCTATGAGTATCAGCTCTGGTGCAAGCAGCAAGTAGCTCATGGCACTATACCTCCCGACGGCAGGATGGTAATAAACTGCGCAGCAGTCGAATGCATCATTTCGAAGAGGGGCATCGGGTAAAGACCAAGGGCGATTATGAGCAGAACCCACGCAGCCATGGCTGTGAATTCGTACCACGTTAAGTCAGTAACGTTGCCTAGATGCTCATTGTAAGGACCGAACATCGCCCGCTGTACAGCCCACAGATGATAGCCTGCGGTGAAAGGTATGCTCAGCATTGCAGCAATTACGATGTAGGGCAGTTGAGGATAGGAGCCTGCAAGAATTGAAAACTCTGCAACGAAGCCCATCATTCCCGGGAACCCCATTGAAGCAAAGAAGCCTGTTATCATTAAAAATGCAAATTTGGGCATTTTTTTGGTAAGTCCTCCCAGATCCTGGATTATCCTTGTTCCGGTGTGGTGCTCGATAATGCCTGCCGAGCCGAATAAAACAGAGGTTATAATTCCGTGCGCAAAAAGCTGAAACATCGCCCCGGAGGCTGCAAAAATTCTGGGCACCTCTGCTCCGGCTGCCATGAATGCAGCCACGCCCAAGGAAATGAAGCCCATGTGACCTATGCTCGAGAATGCAATCAATTTTTTAATATCTGGCTGCGCAAGCGCTGCGATTGGAGCATAGAGTATGCTGATTAACCCAAAGAGCGCAATTGCATAGATAAACAAATGCGAAGCATTCGGTATCATCGGAATCAAAAATCTGAATAAACCATAGCCGCCCATTTTCAGCAGCACTCCTGCAAGCAAGATTGAGCCGACTGTAGGAGCTTCGACGTGGGCATCTGGCAGCCATGTATGGAAGGGCACGGCGGGCATCTTTACAAGGAAGCCGAAGAGCAGCGCAGCGAATATAAACTCTCTCCAGAAACTCGTTAAAGGCAGGGTTTGATATGCAGAGAGCAGCATTACAATGTCGAAAGTGTATAAGCCAGTCGTTTTTCCATGGAAGTAATAAAGGGCAAAAATTCCGAGAAGCATTACAACGCTCGCAACATGCGTGTATATGAGGAATTTAATCGCAGAATAATCCTTCCTCGGACCGCCCCAGATTCCGATTAAGAAGAACATTGGAATGAGCACGAGCTCCCAGAAGATATAAAACAGGAAGAAGTCCAGCGAGACAAAAACGCCGATGAGAGAGAAGTCCATGAGCAGCAGCAGGGCAAAGAACTGATTAGCTCTGTGCTTCTCGCCCCACGCATATACGGCGCAGAAAGCAGAAACTATAGCAGTCAGCAGTACCATAGGCAGCGAAACGCCGTCCACTCCGACGTGGTAGTTGATTCCTATGCGGGGTATCCATTCATAAAATTCCCTGAAGTTGTTAAGACCGTTTGCAGGTTCATAATTTATAAACATCAATATCGAAATCAGGAGCGCAGCCCAGGAAGACACAACAGCTATCATTCTCGCCTGCTCTCTCGTTCTGCTTAAAAACGCTGCTGTCGAGCCAGCAAGGAGAGTTGCGAGTATCAGTGATATGTACATTCTATGCACCCCACAGTCTTAGAATTATCGCCAATATCGCCATGCCCAAGATAAACGAGGCAGCATAGCTCTGAACGTCGCCGGTCTGCACTTTTCGGATAATGCCGCCAAACCATGTAGTCACCCTTGATATTCCGTTGACTATTCCATCGATGACATACAAATCGAAGACGTCCCAGAAAGTCATGAGCTTGAACATGAATTTTTCTGCGATTATGTCCTTGTAGAGGTAGTCCAGGTAGTACTTATTCCAAACGAGCTTGTAGAGCGGATTTTCTTTCTTGACGTATTTCGCTACGTCTATGCGGTTGTTGTAGTAAATGCAGCCTGCTATTCCGATGCCGAGGAGCGCAAAAATCAGGGGGAGGTAGTGGACTATCGCAGGTGCGTGCGCAGTTTCTTTCAGCAGCACGTTTTCCCCAAGCTTGGCAAGGTTCTCGAAGTTCAGACCTCCGACTGCTGTGCCTGCTGCTGTTGCGTATTTTGTTGTAAAAGTTTTTGAAAGAAAGTCGTAGAATCTGCTCTGGGTCAGAGCCCCGAATGCAAGAGAGCAAGCAGCCAGCACTACCAGGGGCAGCAGCATAACGGGTGGAGCTTCGTGGGGATGCTTTGCAGCATGGCTGCGGGGTTTGCCTGTAAAAACGAGGAAGTATGCCCTGAAGGTGTAAGTGGCGGTTAGGAGAACTCCAAATACTAAGAAGAGCCACGGCAGGTAGGCAATTGCGGAATTACTCACACTCCCGTACTCATAGGCAGACAGAACAATTTTATCCTTGCTGTAGAATCCGCTCGTTAAAGGAAAGCCTACAAGCGTTAAAGCTCCAATCAGCATCATAGCTCCTGTGATTTTCATGTGCTTGAAAATTCCGCCCATCTCCTTTATATCTCTGGTATTCCACAGCGCATGCAGTATAGCGCCTGCGCAAAGGAAGAGCAGCGCTTTGAAAAAAGCATGGCTTATCAAATGGAATACAGAATAGCCGATTGCAAGTGCACCAACTGCTGCACCCACGCCCAGCATGCAGAGCATGTATCCGAGCTGGCTTATCGTGGAGTAGGCGAGCACTCTCTTCAGGTCATTGACAACCAGACCCATAGTCGCTGCCAAAATCGCAGTGAAGCCGCCAACGAGCGCTACTATGAACAGCGCATGCGGTGCTGCGATGAATATCGGAAATGTTCTCGCAACGAGATAAATTCCGGCAGTAACCATGGTTGCTGCATGAATTAAAGCTGAAACAGTCGTTGGACCTTCCATTGCGTCCGGTATCCAGCCGTGCAGCGGAAACTGCGCTGATTTGCCGCAGACGCCTGCGAGGATGAGAATTGATACTGCAGTCAGAGTTGCAGCAGGTATAACTCCTGACTCGAGTACAGCAAAGATGTGGGAAAAAGTTATGGGCTCGGCAGCTGCTGCGAACATCCATTTATAGAGAATGACTATTCCGAGAAGGAAGAGAAAATCTCCAATAACGCAGAACATCCATGCTTTCTTGCCGGCAGCTGCTGCTTCGGGCTTGTACCACCAGAAGCCGATTAGCAGGTAAGAGCACAGACCGACGAGCTCCCAGAACAAAAACAACTGCAAAAAGTTGTTCGAGAGCACCAAACCGAGCATTCCTCCAGTGAACAGCGCAGTCTCAGCGAAGTAGAGCGATTTGTTTGGGTCCTCGCCCATGTATCCCAGAGCGAAGATGTGTATGAGCAAACCCACGAAAGAGACCATGCACGCCATTACGATTGAGAGAGGGTCTACAACGATTCCGAAAACGATGCCAGGGAAGAACCAGTCCCATGATTTCTCATAGAATGGCATGCCCTGGAAGTAAACGTTGTACAGTAAGCCCAGCGAGATAAGCAGCGCTCCTGCAATTGTCAGATTTGCAAATATTCCTCCCTTCCTGTAGGAATATTTACCGAAGAAAAGCTCTAAAACAAAGCCGAGGAACGGAAGCAGGATTATGAGATACGCAAACGGTCTGTAATCCATTTCACCACCTCAGGTTGCGAAGCTCATGTATTTCTACTGTTCCATAAAGCCTGTAGATGACGAGGATAATCGCAAGCCCTACGGCAGCCTCTGCCGCAGCTATTGCTATCGAGAAAGTAACGAAAATCTGTCCTGCTGCATCGCCGAGGTATCTTGAGAATGCCACTAAATTTATATTCGCTGCGTTCATCATAAGCTCCAGGCACATCAAAACTCTGATGGTGTTCCTGGATACCAAGACGCCATACGCACCTATTCCAAACGCTATCGACGAGAGAGCTAGATAATACTCCAGAGGAATCATCTCGCTTCCCTCCTCGCAAGGTAAATCGCTCCTATTATCGCAGCGAGCAGAAGTATCGCAATCAGCTCAAACTGCAGCATGTAGTAGGAGAACAGCTGCCTTCCAATGAATTGGGGAGAGCCCTCTCCTATGCCTCGAGCAGCGTACCATCTTCCGGCTACTATTATGCCCAGAATCACTGCAAGAAAAGCCAGCGAGGCAATTCCCTTAAACCAGGTAATCTCTGTACCTAAATAATCCAGCCCTTTCTCTCTTCTGGTAAGCATTATCGCAAAAAGCATTAGCACAACGACTGCACCCGCATAAATTAAAACCTGAATTGCTGCGAGAAATTCTGCTTCGAGCATTAGAAATAGCGCAGCAACTCCGACAAAAGTCAGGGCTAAGAAAAGCGCAGAATGCACGATTTCCTTCGCCTTTATAACCAAAATCGAGGATGCAATGATTATAAATGCAATAGATAGAAAGGCAGCCAGCTCAAGGTTCACTTTTTCTACCTCCTCTAAGTTTTCCAGCGTCATAAACGAGCGATTTTCTGTCGTAATCTGCCAGCTCATATTCTTGCGTCATGGTAATAACCTTTGGTTTGAGCGGACAGACTTCTACGCATAAGCCGCAGAACATGCATCTTCCGATGTAAATGTTGTATTCCTCGGCTTTTTTCTTTTTTTCTGGAGTAATTGACACTCGAAGTTCTATGCACTTGTTCGGGCAAATTTTGACGCACGAGGCGCAGCCTATGCATCTTTCCAAGTCGTATGCATGCAAACCCCTGTAGCGCTCGGCTAGGGTAAGTTTCTCTTCAGGATACTGCACAGTAACCGGCTTCTTGAAAAGGTGCTTCAGTGTTATCAGCATTGGTTTCGCTATTAGAGATTTTATTCTCATAGTAACAGCCTTCCATATCCTGTGAGAGCTATGTTCAGCAGGGCTATTGGTATAAGTACCTTCCAGCCTATGTTCAGGAGCTGGTCTATTCTGACTCTGGGCACGGTAGCTCGCATCCACATGAGCAGGAGCATTACAGCAAAAGTTTTTAGCAGGAGCCACGCCGCAGGGGGCAGTATTGGTCCGTGCCAGCCCCCAAGGAACAGTATAACGATTAATAGAGATGCTAGAATAGAATGGATGTATTCAGCGAACAGCAGCATTGCAAACTTCATTCCAGAATATTCGGTAGTCCAGCCCTGCACCAGCTCAGACTCTGCCTCTGACAAATCGAAGGGAAGCCTTGCAGCCTCTACGAATGCAGCAGTGATAAAGACAGAGAATCCCAGAATCTGGGGAATGACAAACCAAATTTTTTCCTGAGCTTTAACAATCTCAACCATGTTTAGAGAGCCAGCGAGCATCACAACGCCGACTACAGCAAGAGCAGCAGGTACTTCATAGCTTATCATCATGGCTGCCGCCCTCATGCCTCCGAGCAAACTATATTTATTATTCGCCGACCAGCCTGCCATTACAGTCGGCACTACTGCCAGGGAAGAAACAGCCAGAATATATAAAATTCCTATGTTTATATTCGAGACGACTAAGCTCTCGCTGAATGGTATCGCAGCGAAGGGCAGGAAGGCAATCGCAAAGCCCAGGATAGGGGCTGCTGTAAAAACTGCTCTATTTGCTTTTTTGGGAATTATGTCTTCTTTTGTCAGAAGTTTTATCCCGTCCACCACTATTTGCAGTATTCCAAATTTGCCAACTCGATTCGGACCGTACCTGTTTTGGAGTCTCCCTATTAATTTTCTCTCGAGCCATATGAGAAAGAGCAGAGCTATTGAAATCGAGGCAGCGAGAACAGCTGCTCCAACTATTCCTCTTATGAACGGATTTTGTAGCAATTCCAGCATTTTTTCACCTGTCAATTTCGCCGAAAACCGGGTCCAGGGAACCTGTGATGGCTATTAAATCTGCGATTAAAACGTTCTTTGCCAAGTGAGGCAGCAGGGATAAGTTGCAGAAGGCAGGGCTCCTTATTTTCAGGCGGTATGGATTCGTTGTAGCACCGTCGCTGACCAAGTGCATGCAGAGCTCTCCTCTCGGGCTCTCGATTCTGCTGTAGACCTCTCCTGCCGGAGGTTTGAGCAGCCTCGGCACCTTGGCTAAATAAGGACCTTCAGGAAGAGCATCCAGAGCCTGCTCCACTATTCTAATGCTCTGCCTCATTTCATTTATCCAGACTATGTAGCGGGAGAAGCAGTCTCCATCTTTTCCGGTAACTACCTCCCAGTCAAATTTGTCATAAATAGTGTAGGGGTCTGTAACTCTCGTGTCTGTTTTCACTCCTGAGGCTCTAAGCACAGGTCCTGCTGCCCCCATATTTATCGCATCTTCAGGCTTCAGAATACCAATGCCCTTGGTTCTCATCAAGAATATCTCGTCTTCGCTCAGAAATCGCTCGTACTCGTCTATTTTCGGCTTTATCTGGGTAAGGACTTCCCTGGCTTTTTCCTTGAAGTTGTCCGGCAGGTCTTCCCTCACGCCGCCAAACCTGAGGTAGTTGTACGTAAGCCTTGCGCCGCATATGCTCTCGAATAAATCCAAAATTAATTCCCTTTCCCTGAAAGTGTACATCATTGCTGTGAAAGCTAAACCCAGGTCATTGCCGTAGAAACCAACAGCGGCTAGGTGGCTGGCCAGCCTCTGCAATTCAAGCACAATAACTCGAATGTACTCTGCCCTTTCCGGAATTTGCACTCCAAGCAGCTCTTCCACAGCCCTGACATAAACCATGTTGTTTGCCATGGAGGCGAGGTAGTCAAGCCTGTCTGTCAGGGGTATAACCTGCATATAGTTTCTGTTTTCTGCGATTTTTTCAAATCCTCGGTGCAGGTAGCCTATGATTGGAGTAACGTTTATTACTCTCTCTCCTTCTAACTCGACCTGCATTCTAAGCACTCCGTGAGTGCTCGGGTGCTGGGGACCGATGTTAAGAATCATTCTCTCTTCCGCAATACCGCAAGGTAGTGCGCAAAGCAAGTCGGTCTTGCTCACGCAAGGGAAGATGGCATTTCTCGCCAGCTTCCTCTCGGAATCTTCCTGAATCATCGCTGTTCCTCCTCAGGACCTTTTCCTGAAAACCATGGATTTTCTTTCAGCTTGTAGTCTTTCCTGAACGGATGTCCTTCGAAGTCTTCAGCAAGCAGGATGCGGGTTAGGTTTGGGTGTCCTTCAAAGATTATTCCAAACATGTCATAGGTCTCTCTCTCATGCCAGTCCGCAGCCTTCCAAATCGAGGTTACAGAGTCGACGGTCGGGTCGTCTTTTGGAAGAGAAACTTTAAGCGAGAGCAGCTTTTTCTTCGAATAAGACCAGAGGTGATAGACGACCTCGAATCTATTTGCATAGTCCACTCCAGAAACGCTTGAGAGGTGGTCAAAGCCCCTATGCTCCCTTAGATACCTGCAAACCTCTAGGAGAGCTTCCCTTTTAACAGCAGCACATAACCTGCGCTCCCTCTGAATTTTTACATCTATAACTGCATCTGGAAATTTCTCTATCAATTCTTCAAGCTCAATCATCCCCTCTCCTCCACATATCTTATCCCTCTGTCGTAATTCGTCTCCCCGGTCCTGATTTTCTTCCTGAGCTTTACTATGCCGTCTATAAGCGCTTCTGGTCTGGGAGGGCAGCCCGGGATGTAAATGTCGACTGGAATAATTTTATCAACTCCGTCTACTACATAGTAGGAGTCGTACCAGGGACCTCCGCATATAGCGCACTCGCCCATCGCAATAACATACTTCGGCTCAGGCATCTGCTCGTACAGCCTTTTAATTCGAGGAGCCATTTTCTTAGTTACCCAGCCTGCAACTATCATGACATCTGACTGACGGGGGGTTGCCCTGGCAAGCATTCCAAACCTCTCCATTCCGTCAAAGCGGCAAGTACCGGCGGTCGCCATTTCTATTGCGCAGCACGCTAAACCAAAAGTAAACATCCACGGCGACTTTTCTCTAGACCACCTAATAATCGGATTTTTATCCACGAACTCCTTCACGAACTTCTCCCGATTGAGAAAGGCAACTACTGCCATTCCAGCACCCCTTTCTTCCATTCGTAAACCAAGCCAATGAAAACTATGAGAAGGAATATAATTCCTGCTGTTAGAACTCCAACGCCAAGGTCGTAGTAAACAACCGCCCAGGGATAGAAGAAGAGAATCTCCACGTCAAATATAACTAATAAAATTGCATACATGTAGTACTGCACGTTGTACTGGTGCCACGCATCGCCTATTGGTAGCTCTCCGCATTCATATGTGGACAATTTTTCTGGTGTTGGTCTGATAGGTCTCACCAATCTCGAAAAAATTAGAGCTCCTGCTGGAAATGCAAGTCCAACAGCAGCGAATATAAGTACCGGGATATAATTATCGTACAAGGACAATAGTTCACCACCATCCAAGTAAGTTAGGATAGTTACTATATATATAAATATAAGGGAGTTGTGCATAAAATTGCACAATCACTCTGGTGACTTCGAAACTTATTTATCTCGTCACATAGAAATTTTTGACGAAGTCAAAAATTTCAGACGTGGAAAAAGGGCCCGTAGCTTAGCTGGTTATAGCGCCCGGCTCATAACCGGGCGGTCAAGGGTTCGAATCCCTTCGGGCCCATAGCCCCTTTTCTTTGAAAAGAAAAGGTGCTATCACCCCCAAAAGAAAGTTGCAGAAGGTGTATGCTGGAAACCTTGGGATTTGTGGTATCGCTTGCGATACCACGAAATGATGGTCAACCTTTCTGAAGGTTGCGACCTTAGTCTAGCCTGGTTAGGACACAAGCTTGCCAAGCTTGTGAGGCGGGTTCAAATCCCGCAGGTCGCATAGCCCTTTTTCTTGTAAGAAAAAGTGCTATCACCCCAAAAAGAACAGATACAAAATATAATAGCGGTATTGGAGTGAAACGGAAATACCGCAATATGATAGCCAGCCTTTCTGAAGGCTGGTTCCAAATCCCGCAGGTCGCATACTTAGAAACTTTTGGAAAAATGAGTAAATTATAGTAACTGACATTAATTTTTGACTAACTTTATATACTACTTCCACTCATAATAATATGCTGTATGAAAATTAGTGCACTGCTGGAGGCATATAAGCGTGAAACTGACCGTAAGGTCGGCGAAAGAATCCTGATTATAGTTGGACTTAAGGAAGGAAAATCCTCGTACAGCGTGGGCGAGCAATTCCACTGCCCGCACTCCAAGGTTCTCTACTGGAAACACCGCTTCGAGAAGGACGGAATTGCAGGCTTGAGAACCAAGCCCCGCTCGGGAAGGCCGCCAAAGATGACCAAGAAAAAGGCTGAACACATTAAGCATGTAATCAGAAGTAGAGCGGGCTGGCAGACTGCTGCTATAAGAGAGCTGATACGCAAAGAGGCTGGCATAACCTACAGCGAGAGGCACGTTATACGCCTGATGCACGCCTGGGGCTTCGAAAAGATTAAACCATGAAGCTACTGGCAGCTCTGCCAGAAGGCTGCAGTAGTTGCGAGCAGTCTGGGGCGATAAGCACAGACGGGCATCAGATGTAGTCAAATACTTATGTCAATAATTACGGCCTTATCGTCAGTAAACGTAGTAAAATTTATATACTTGTAGCATGTGATTAAAGTTGTCATGAAAGCGATAGGGCATGGTGGAAAGGAGATAGTGGAAAGGGTTATAACCGATAAAGGGGAGGCCCTTAAAAAGATTAAAGGTCTAAAAGAAGTACCAGTAAGGCGACAAATAGCAACTGAGGCCATAAGCATCGCTTATGGATTCTTCTCACCACTTGAAGGCTTTATGAAAAAGGGTGATGTGGAGAGTACATGTAAAAATATGACCTTGGCAGACGGCACTCTCTGGAGCATTCCTATTATATATGACATGTCTGACAAAGAAATAGCCGATTATGGTATTAAGGCAGGTGATACAGTTCTTCTTACATTTGAGGGCAATCCTTTAGCCACTTTCGAAGTCGGGGAGATATTTACCTATGATAAGCAGGCGCTGTCTCAGGCGGTGTATGGCACTACAGATCCGAAACATCCCGGGGTAAAGAGGACTAATGAATATAAGGATAAATTTTTGGGTGGAAAGATAACTCTTGTCAATCCTCCCAAGATGAATCCTCCCTTTGACGAGTACTGGCTTACTCCAAAACAGCACAGAGAGAAATTCAAAGAAAAAGGATGGCAGAGGATTGTAGCTCACCAGACCAGGAACGTTCCTCACACAGGGCATGAATGGCTTATGAAACACGCCTGGATGGCTACCCATGCAGAGTTATCAATGGAAGAAACGGAGGAAGGAAAGGCGGTTACAGGCACGCTGGTAAATTGCATAATTGGTGAGAAAAGGGCGGGTGATTATATTGACCAGGCAATTATCCTAACACAGGATGCGCTGAGAAAATACGGATACTTCAGAGAAGATGTCCATATGACTTCATTTACGCTCTGGGACATGCGTTATGCAGGTCCGAGAGAGGCAATACACCACGCAATTATAAGGACAAACTTAGGATTGACTCACCACATGTTCGGAAGAGACCATGCTGGCGTAGGAACCTATTATCACCCCTACGCTGCTCATAGAATATTCAAGGAGATACCGCAGGGTAAATTAGGTATAACACCCATATTTGTCCTTGAATGGCTCTATTGTCCACATTGTGGCGAGGTGACGTGCATGGGATTGTGCGGTCATGCTAAGGAGCAGCAAAAGTTCAGTGGAACATTAATCAGGAGCATACTCATGGATGGTGTAAAGCCAACACGCCTTATCTTCAGGCCTGAGATATTCGATATCGTTATGGATTGCGCAGAGAAATACGGATTTGGCTCACCCTTTGTAACACCTAATTACATAGAAAAGGGAACACCTGCCTTTAGAATTGACCCATTATAGGAGTGAGAACATGACTGAGACATATCCAATAAATATATGGATTAACGAGGAGAGATTCGAAAAGCTTAAAAACGCAGGCTTAGGGGGCATGCCTAAGGAGGTGCTGGCAGGCATGAAGGTTCTGGTAGTACCGACTACAGAAGCGCAGAAAGACGAGGTACTGAAGTTATTTCCTATGGCGAAGTTTGATGCAGCTACTACGAAAAGTATTGAGCTGCTTCCAAAAGCTGTAAAGGATGAGATATTCAATTTGGTCGTTGGGAGGAAAAGTCTAAACGTTATGGAGGAATTCTTAAAGCTAAAAGGATCAGTATAAATCATATAAAAATTAAAAAAAACATAGGAGGTGTAGAATTATGCCAAGTTTCGTGATTAACGAAAAATGCGACGGTTGTAAGGGGAAGGACAAGACGGCATGCATGTATATATGCCCCAACGACTTGATAGTGTTGGACAAGGAGAGGATGAAGGCATACAACCAGGAGCCCACTTATTGCTGGGAGTGCTACTGTTGTGTAAAGATATGTCCACAGCAAGCTATGGACGTAAGGGGCTATGCAGACTTTATGCCCCTTGGTGCCGCATCAACCCCGCTGAGAGGAACTGAGGACATCATGTGGACCATCACCTACAGGGATGGAAGAATCAAGAGGTTCAAGTATCGAACAAGGACTACACCAGAAGGTTCAATAAAGGCGCTTGAGGGATTTCCTGAGGCAAAGGTAGCAGATTTGACTACTCAGTTGCTGCTTGGAGAGCCTGACATAATGGGGGTAAAGGAACTCCCGACAAAGAAAAAATAAGAAAGGAGGTTAACCCATGGGAGAAGTAAAGACAGAAGTTGTTGAGACCGATATATTGATACTCGGTGGAGGAATGGCCGGTTGCGGTGCTGCAGTGGAGGTTGCATACTGGGCAAAGCCACTGGGTTTAAAGGTAACACTTGTTGACAAGGCTGCAATTGACAGAAGTGGTCCTGTTGCAATGGGACTTTCTGCCATTAATACATATATGGGAATGGATGGAAAGGTAACCCAGAATCCCCGTATGCCGGAAAGGTTTGTTGAGTATGTAACAAATGACCAGATGGGTCTGATGAGACAGGACATGGTCTATGATGTTGCAAGACATGTGGATTCGACCGTCAGACACTTTGAGAAATGGGGACTTCCTATATGGAAGGACGATACGGGAAATTATGTAAAATCAGGTGAATGGCAGTTGATGATATGCGGCGAAAGTTACAAGGTCCTCGTGGCAGAGGCAGCAAAGAGCGCCATAGCGGCGCTTGGTGATAAGGGGCAGATCATTGAAAGGGTCTATATCTCACACCTTCTGAAGGATGAAAAGAAACCTAACAGGGTTTGTGGTGCAGTAGGCTTCAGCGTCAGGGAAGACAAATTCTATGTCTTTAAGGCAAAGGTAGTTATCTGTATTATGGGTGGTGCAGTCCATGTATTCAGGCCAAGGTCTCAGGGTGAAGGCTTTGGGAGGTCCTGGATGCCGCCCTTTGTTAACGGAACAACCTATGCCCTTATACTCCAGGCAGGTGGTGAGCTGACACAAATGGACAATACCTTTGTCCCTCCGAGGTTTAAGGATTCCTATGGTCCTGTTGGCACATTCTTCCTGCTATTTAAGACACCTGCACTAAATGCCTATGACCAGCCATATGTTGGTGCGTATCCGACCGAGTTAGACAAGTGGGCACCATATTCTAAGGCAAAGCCTTGTCCAACTCCTATGAGAAACTATGAGATGATACTCTGTGCGAAGGAAGGCAAAATTCCATTCCTCATGCACACAGAGAAGGTGGTAGAAAGATTCAAGCAGGAGATAAAAGACGAAAAGGAGCTGAAAAAGAAGCTAAAGGAGTATGAAAGCGAGGCCTGGGAGGACTTCCTTGATATGACAATCGCAGGTGCAACAAACTGGGCTGCCCATAACGTTGACCCGATGGAAAAACCTATGGAGCTTCAGATGTCAGATTCTGTCTTCATAGGTTCACATGCCTGCTCTTGTGGTGCATGGGCGTGCGGTCCTGAAGATCTCATGCCAAAAGAATATGCGGATGCCTTCCCTGCCCAGTATAACTGTATGACTACCGTCATGGGTCTATTCACAGCAGGTTGTGGGGTAGGGGCATGTGCCCATAAGTTCTCAAGTGGCTCACATGTACAGGGAAGGATTGCAGGAAAGGCAGCGGTTAGGTTTGCCAATGACCAGAAGGACTATAAACCAACTGTATCTGATGGTACGATAAACAAACTCAAGGAAATAGTATTTAGGCCAATTGCCCTCTATGAGGAGAAGAAAGGATATACAACGGCGCCTGATGTGAATCCTAACTATATCTCCCCGCATAATTTCCTATTCAGGCTACAGAAGATAATGGGAGAATATTGTGGTGGATGGGAGACGCTCTATGGGACATCGGACAAGATGCTCGAGACCGGCCTCTGGAAATTAGGGTTCTGCGGAGAGGATATAGAGAAGATTGCTGCCAAGGACCTGCATGAGCTGCTGAGGGCATGGGAGAGTATCCACAGGTACTGGGTTGGCGAGGCATGTGCAAGGACAAGGCTGGCAAGGAAGGAGTCAAGATGGCCCGGATATTACTACAAATACGATTACCTTAAACTGGATGAGGGTCAGAAGAAGTTTATAAATGTGAAGTATGATGTGGATAAGAAGGAATGGAAGGTAATCGAAAGGCCAATGATTCCTATCATCTAAACCAGCAAGTCCTGAGAGCATCTACGGTGGCGACCTGAAAGGTCGCCCCAAACTTTTATTAGAGAATGGTTTATGAATGAAGAATATACTGAAAAACACCGAAGGCTCTCTCTGGATGAAAAATTCAAATTCTCATGTCATAAAGGGCTTACCTGTTTTAACACCTGCTGTAGTGATATAAATATCTTTCTCACACCTTATGACGTCCTGAGGATGAGAAGGGCTACTGGGTTATCTTCTGGAGAATTCTTAAAGAGATATACCATTCCACTCTTAGGAAATGAGGGGTTACCTCTGGTAGTGCTTAAGATGATGGAGGATGAAAATAAAAGCTGTCCTTTCGTCACCCCAGATGGTTGCAGTATATACCAGGACAGGCCGTGGTCGTGCAGGATGTATCCCATATTCCCGGCTTCCTCGAAGGAAGAAGAGTTTTGGATAGAGGAAAAGCCCTCATGCCTTGGATTTAAAGAGGAAAAACAATGGACAATAGAAGAGTGGAAGAAGAATCAAGGGATTAATATCTATGATAGAATGAATGAATCTTATAAAGAGATTACCCACCATGATTATTTCCAGAAGGGGAATAAGCTTGATCAAGGAAGGGCGAAGATGCTTTATACGGCATGTTATAACCTCGATGATTTCAAGAGATTCCTTTTTGAAACCAGGTTTTTTGATATCTATGATGTAGAGAAAGAGGTTATCGAGAAGATAAAAGAAGTTGAAGAAGAACTTTTAAGTTTTGGTTATAGATGGGCGAGATTCGGTCTGTTCTGGGAAGATACCTTTAAACTCAAAGATAAGGAAATGGATAAGCTCTTGAAGTCCAGTGGAGATAAGGTTAAACCATGTTACTGAATATGAGGTTTGTAGAACCTATTAAGCGTACACTAAATTCTAAATTCAAATTCAGGTGTCATAATGCTCTCAGCTGCTTTACTAAATGCTGTAGTCGTACAGATGTACTTCTTACCCCTTATGACATCGTAAGGATGAAAAAGAGATTGGGAATTTCTTCAGGAGATTTCCTCAGGAAATACACCTACACTTATACTGATGAGAAGTCCTCACATCCTTATGCGGTGCTTAAGATGATGGATGATAATGAAGGGAGATGTCCCTTTGTTACAAATGAGGGCTGCAGTATTTATGAAGACCGGCCTTCTAACTGTCGATATTATCCCATCGGTCAAGGTATCATGATGATGGGCTCAGAGAAAGTGTCAGTAAATGAGGAATTTTACTTCTTTATAAGAGACCCACATTGTTTCGGCTATCAGGAGGAAAAAGAGTGGACAATTGAGACATGGAGGATTGACCAGGGAGTCGACATCTATGATGAGATGAACAGGGAGTGGAAGGAGATTCAGTTGAGTAGGAATGCCCCCGGGCAACCCAAACTCGACCCGAAGAAGCAGAGCCTGGTTTATATGGTAAGTTACGATATAGATAGGTTCAGGAGATTTATCTTTGAGAGCAGGTTTCTCGATCTCTTCGATATTGATAAGGAGGAGATCGAGAAGATAAAAACTGATGGAGTCGCACTCATGAAGTTCGGATTTAAATACCTGAAATATATCCTGATGCTCGAAGAGATGTTAAAGGTGAAGGAAGGTATATGTCATGAAATGTATAAGTAGGGCCGAGGAAAGACTTATTGATACAATTGAAGAAAAGAGACTCATGGTCATAAAATGTGTTCGTGATTCATTGGTTTCGAGGGCAGAGGTTCTGGATACCATATCTGGTGAAGTAATCGGCTATGGGTTAGATGCGATACCATCAAAGAGTCAGGCTCTCGAATCAATCAAATGTCCCTCGGAATGTGACTATTAGCTTATATGAAATTTTATGGAGGAATAACATGGCAATGGAAAAAACGAGAGGTATATTAATTGTGGGTGGAGGGATAAGCGGGATAACTACCGCTGTTGAGGCAGCCGAGGTTGGTTATGAGGCCACTCTTATCGAGAAGAACCCCTATCTGGGAGGAAGGGTGACCCAGCTCAATAGATATTTTCCGAAGTTATGTCCTCCCAATTGTGGACTGGAGATAAATTTCAGAAGAATCAAAAGTAATCCGAGGGTAAAATTTTATACCTTAGCAGAAGTAGAAAAGATTTCAGGCACAGAGGGGGACTATGATGTAACGATAAAGCTCGCTCCCCGATTTGTGAACGAGAGGTGCACTGCCTGCAACGCCTGTGTTGAAGTATGCCCTGTAGAAAGACCAAATGAGTTTAACTTTGGTATGGATAAGACAAAGGCTATTTATCTTCCCCATGATTTTGCCTTTCCCCTGAGGTATGTCATTGATGAGAAATATTGCAAGAAAAAAGAATGTAACAAGTGCGTAGAGGCCTGCACATATAACGCCATAGACCTTAATATGAAAACCCAGAGCCTCTCCTTTAAGGTTGGCTCAGTCGTCTGGGCTACGGGCTGGAACCCATACGATGCCACGAAGATTGACAATCTTGGATTCGGGAAGTATCAAAATGTCATAACCAACATGATGATGGAGAGACTCGCTTCCCCGAATGGTCCTACAAAGGGTAAGATTCTTCGCCCTTCTGACGGAAAAGAGGTTTCAAAAGTAGCTTTTGTCCAGTGCGCCGGATCCCGTGATGAGAATCATCTTCCTTACTGCTCCTACGTCTGTTGCCTTGCTTCAATAAAACAGGCTTCCTATATCCGTGAACAGTATCCGGATGCTCAGGTCATTATCTTCTATATAGATATTCGTACTCCAGGAAGATATGAGAAGGTTTATCTGAATGCCCAGAAAGACGAAAAGATAACATTCATCAAAGGTAAGGTTGCTAAGATTGAGGAAGATCCCGGAACAAAGGACCTTACCGTTGCTGCAGAGGATGCACTGGCATTAAAGAAGATTCATGAAAAGGTAGATATGGTTGTACTTGCTGCTGGAATGGCACCTTCCACTTTAGAATCGAAAATCCCTGTGAATGTAGGCTATGATGAAAACAAATTTATTCTGTCTGATTCCGGAGTGGGTGGAATGTATGGAATTGGCTGCGCCAAGAAGCCCCTGGATGTCTATTCAAGCGTCCAGGATGCTACGGCAGCAGCGCTTTGGGCTATTCAGTCTTTGGTGAGGAGGTAAGAAAATGGAGAAAAAAATAGGAGTATATATCTGCACTGACTGTGATATCGGGAAATCTTTGAACATAGACGAATTGGTAAATGTAGCCACTAAAATGAAGGCTCCAGTTGTTAAGACCCATCCATTTTTGTGTGGGAAAGAAGGGGTCCAGTTCATAAAAGAGGATATGGGTAAGGAAGGCGTAAATGCCGTTGTCATAGCCGCCTGCTCACCACGTGTAAACTATGATGTCTTTAATTTCGGTAACGTCCTAATGGATAGAGTCAACCTGAGAGAGCATGTTGTCTGGTGCCACCCACCAAATGACGAAGATACCCAGATGATGGCTGAAGATTACGTAAGGATGGGTATTCTAAAGATTCAGAAGAGTGAACTTCCGGAGCCATATAAGCCGGAAGAGGAGTTCTCTAAGAGTATCCTGGTAGTGGGTGGTGGCGTAGCAGGAATTACTGCTGCTGTGGAAGCCGCCAAAGCTAATTATGATGTCTTCCTGGTAGAAAGGGGCGAATCTCTCGGCGGCTGGGTTACCCAGCTTTACAAGCAGGCACCTACAAAACCTCCCTACACAGACCTCGAGGAGCCAGAGATTAATATAAAGATAAAGGAGATTCAACAGAATCCTAAGGTTAAGGTTTATACCTCTTCGCTCATAGAAAAGATAGTCGGTGGTCCTGGTCTGTATAGCGTCTCGATAAAACAGAATGGGAATGTCGAGACTTTCAGATCCGGTGCTATTGTTTTAGCTTCCGGTTTTAAGCCCTATGACGCTACAAAGCTTGATCATCTCGGGTTTGGTAAATATCCCAACGTGATAACAAACTATATGATGGAGGAAATAGCCTCAAAGGGACAAATTGTACGTCCCTCTGATGGCAAGCCCGTCAAGGCCGTTGCCTTTATACAGTGTGCGGGGCAGAGGGATGAGAATCATCTGCCTTACTGTTCAGCAACCTGCTGTGTTGAGTCTCTCAAACAGGCGAAATACATAAGGAACCAAGACCCGGATTCAAAGACTTTCATATTCTACAAAGATATGAGAACGCCGGGTCACTATGAGTACTTTTATAAGAGTATCCAAGATGATCCAGGAGTATTTTTAACAAAGGGAGTCGTTAAGAGCATAACAGAGGATGAGAATAAGAATCTCCTTGTCGAGGTAGAAGATACCCTCTTAGGTGAAACAATCATAGTGAATGTTGACCTTGTTGTTTTAGCTACAGGTATGGTCCCGGTAACCGCCTTTGGCGAGGAAGAACTCCCACCCGGAGTAAAACCTGGAGACGAACTCATTCCTTACGTTATGATCGAATCAGACGTACTGAACCTCGAATACCGGCAGGGAGGAGAGGTGCCTGTTCTTTTTAAAGGATATCCTGACTCTAACTTCATCTGTTTCCCCTATGAAACTCGAAGGACGGGCATTTACGCTGCTGGCCCAGTAAGGGCTCCCATGGATATACCCTCTGCCATGATAGATGCCACAGGGGCAGCCCTTAAGGCAATCCAGTGTGTTGAAATGACAGCAAGGGGAGAAGCTGTGCACCCAAGGACTGGAGATACATCATATATAGAAATCTTTATGCAAAAATGTACCCAGTGCAAGAGATGCACAGAAGAATGTCCCTTCGGGGCAATCAATGAAGATGAAAAGGCAAATCCACTTTATAACCCAACTCGCTGCAGGAGGTGTGGGATCTGTATGGGTGCATGCCCTGAAAGGATCATGTCCTTTAAGGACTATTCAGTTGATATGATTGGGACTATGGTCAAGAACATCGAGGTGCCTGAAGAGGAGGAGAAGCCGAGGGTTATTGTTTTTGCCTGTGAAAACGATGCCTATCCTGCACTGGATTTAGCAGCAATCAACCGAATTCGCTATACTCCTTTTATAAGGGTAGTTCCTCTGAGATGCCTTGGTTCCTTTAACTTAGTGTGGGTGGCTGACGCCCTCGCTAAGGGTGTTGACGGTGTACTCCTCTTAGGCTGTAAATATGGTGATGATTACCAGTGCCATATGGCTACAGGAAGCCACCTTGCTAAAATCAGATTGTCAAAGGTTGCAGAAACACTTGATAGACTAAAGCTTGAGTCTGGAAGGGTTCAAATAGAACAGATATCCATCTCAGATTATTTCAAAGTACCACAGATAATAGACAACTTTTTGGAGAAATTGAAGGAATTCGGTCCCAACCCCTATAAAGGCTTTTAAGAGGTATTAAAAATGGCAGATGAGTACTTGGTGGAACCTGATACAAAATTTATCAAGCAGGTAATTGGTTTGGGTGGAGAATCACTAAAAAAGTGCTTCCAGTGTGCGACATGCTCGGTAATGTGTTCTTTATCCCCTGACGCAAAGCCATTTCCAAGGAAAGAAATGATATGGGCTCAGTGGGGATTAAAAGACAGGCTGGTAAAGGATCCTGATGTTTGGCTCTGCCATCAGTGTGGCGACTGTACTGCTTATTGCCCGAGAGGGGCAAAGCCTGGGGATGTTTTGTCTTCCCTGAGAAGTTGTAGTGTTCAACATTATGCATTTCCAAAATTTCTGGGGAAAGCCCTGAGCGAAGCAAAATACTTACCGCTTCTTTTTGCAATTCCGGTGATTATTTTGCTCGCTGTTCTCTCAGCTATTGGACACTTGAACATTCCTCCCGGAGAAATAGTTTTCTCGAAGTTTATCCCGATTAAATATGTCGATGCTGTTTTTATGCCAGTTGCCGGCTTTGTTTTGCTTTCACTTGCAATTGGATTATCGAGATTTTGGAAAGATATTAATGTAAATCAGTCCACGCCCAAAGGAAACTTCCTGAAGACCTTCTTCTCGACGCTCATTGAAATATTGACGCACAGCCGATTCAAGAAATGCGAAGTAAACAAAATTAGATATTACGCCCATCTGGGCATTTTCTATGGGTTCATTGGACTTTTCATCGTAGCCAATTTTCATTTTATCTCCTTATACGTATTTGGTAAATTAGAAACGCCTATGCCGCTGCTGAATCCTGTAAAAATGTTTGTAAATCTAAGCGCATTAGCGCTTTTTGTTGGCTTAACCTTAGTCATTTACAACAGACTTACGAATAAAGAAGCAAGCAGGGGTACCTATTACGACTGGGCTTTGATACTGGCGATTTATGCGATAGCCATATCAGGAATACTTACCGAGGTAGCGAGACTGGTTGATATCGCAACTTTGGCTTATCCGCTCTATTTCGTCCATTTAGTATTTGTCTTTTACCTCATCGCCTACCTTCCATATTCCAAGCTTGCCCACCTGTTATACAGAACTACAGCAATGGTTTACGAGAAGTATTCCCAGAGGGATGTGAAAATCCTTTAACTTCTCTAATGCTTGAGCCTTTGAGGATAAGGTGTCGAGCACTTCCGCATCCTTAACTAATAAAATTTTTAAACGTGAAAATTATAAAAGGGTTGATGCATGAACCAGAACATGAAAGTGATAATTGGAATAGCGGTTGTCAGCCTGCTCGTCTTTGGATTGTCAGCTTGCGTGCAGTTGGAATCGCCGAAAGAGGAAAAGAAGAGCAGCGCAGAGCTGATAGCAGGTGCGCTTTCAAAGAGAGGAATATTGGTCGAGGAGATACTTATTACAAATGGTTCCGAAGCTGCAAAGGCATTCAATGTAAAGGACATAGAAATTCCTCAGGAGTCCAAAATTGCGCTTATTATGTTCAGAATTTCAGATAGCAAGAGCGCTGATGAGAAATTAGGGGAATATGTTAAAGCGGTATATATAACTTTTGATGCTGACCCGGCGCTCGACGGGGTAATGGCTTTTGATGTTAACCTTGCAGAAGCTTCGGGCACTGCCTTAATCATATATACTGATAAAACCGGCGCAGAAAGAGTTAGAAACCGCAATCTTACGCCAGAGGAAATACTCAATGAATGGGGGCTTATAGAATACACCCCGGAAAGCGAGAGGCTAATCAGGGAAGCGCTCGAGAAGGAAAATATAAAAATAAATACAGTGCTAATTTCAAACGGCACGTATATAAAGGAACAGCTGAAATTGAATGACTCTGAGATAGGCGAGGATTCAAAAATTGCCCTCATAACTTTTAATCTCAGAAAAAACGTGACAGAGAGCGAATTCCTGCGTTATTACGTGGACATAATATACACCGCCTTTGAGGCAGACCCATCCATAAATGTCGCTATGGCATCAAACATCGAGTTAACTCTTGCTTCTGGAAAAGCCTCGATAATATATGCAAATAGAACAACAGTCAGACGAGTACCCAGATGGAAAACTGCTGAAGAAATAATGAATGAATTCAAACTTCATGAATATTCGGTCAAATGAAATATAAAAAAATTGCATCTGAACGCATCGAAATACTAATGCAGAGAGCAGAAGAGGTATTTGCTCAGGACAGGAAGAAAGCGAACCGCTACGCAGAACTTGCGAGAAAAATTGGAATGCGCTATAACGTGCGCCTGCCCAAAAAATGGAAGCGGCGAGTATGCAGGAAGTGTCTTGCGTTTCTCAAGCCGGGCAGCAATTGCAGGGTGCGTATCTATAAGAGCAGAGTCATTATCACATGCTTGGAATGCAAGAACGTTGTTAGGATTCCATGCAATAAGGAGGATTGACATGACTATATATGATGTTCCAGCTTCAGTTATAAAAGACGTTGCAGAGGAGCTGAAAAAAATAGAAGCTATTAAACCGCCAGACTGGGCTCGGTTCGTAAAGACCGGCGGAGACAGAGAGAGGAAGCCAGAGAGCGAGGACTGGTGGTATGTACGAAGTGCCTCGATACTCAGAAAGATACGCATTTACGGTCCTGTCGGAATTCCGACTCTGAGAAGGAAGTACGGCGGGAAAAAAAACAGGGGGCACAATCCTGAAGCTATGCGGAGAGGCAGCGGTGCAGTCATTAGAAATATAATTCATCAACTGGAAAAAGCAGAGCTGCTTAAAAAAACTAAGGAGGGAAGAGTTGCCGCTCCAAAGGGCATTGCCCTGCTGGACCGAATTTCCCATAAAGTTGTGACTCAGGTAAGTGAGGTTGAAAAAGATGCAGGAAGACCTGGAGGAGTTAAAGAGGAGAAGGCTGCTAGAGCTCCAGCAAAGGCTGCAGGAAGAAAGGGCGAGAGAAGAGCAAAGGCAGCTCGTTGAGTTCCAGAGAAGGTCCATATTAACAGAGATTCTCGCTCCGGAAGCGAGGAGCAGACTTGCGAATATAAAGATAGCCAAGCCAGAATATGCTATCCAGATAGAGAATCTGCTTATTCAGCTCGCTCAGAGCGGTCAGCTCAAGCAAAAAATCAGCGATGTGCAGCTGAAGCAAATCCTCGGAAAAATCTCAGAGAAGAAGAGAGAGTTCAGAATCAGGAGGATGTGATGGAAGAAGTAGCTCTGCTGTACAGCGGGGGCGAGGACAGCTCCCTGGCTGCGCATATGCTGAGCAAATACTACAATGTTAAACTCCTCACCGCGACCTTCGGAATACTCGACTCCTGGAAATATGCAAAAGAATCTGCGAATATAATAGGATTTGAGCATGAAGTAAAAAAATTCAAGAGAAGTATCATTGAAGAGGCTTCGGAGATGATAATTAAAGACGGCTTCCCAAAAAATGGAATAAACTTCATTCACTGGCATGTTTTAAGTGCTGCTGCGAAAGAACACAGGCTCGTAGCAGACGGCACAAGAAGAGATGACCGGGTACCCCTGTTGCGCAGGAGCGAGATAAGAAGTTTAGAAGACGCGTATGGAGTAGAGTATATTGCTCCGCTGCGAGGCTTGGGATACAAAACGATAAATAGATTAACTACTAAAATTTTTAAAATCGAGGAAGGCGAGTCGGGGAAAATCCAGCATGCGGATTATGAAGCAGAAATTAGAGCAGTCTTGAAAGAAGAAGGATGCGAGGTAAAAAATTTTTTTCCTTCTCACAAACAATCGAGAGTAATAGGGGTGCATACATGGGCAAGGTAGAGCTTCCGAGGAAAATAAGACTGGCAAAAGCTATGAAGCAGAATAGACCCGTACCAATTTGGGTGGTTGGAAAAACTCTGGGCAAGACCAGAACCCATCCAAAGCGGCACCACTGGCGCAGAAGCACGCTGAAGGTCTAATCTCAGCACTTCACCAGCAAGCTTTTCACAATAGCATATGCGAATGCTGGTTCGTGCCGAGACCCACAGTTGCACTTGCCGAAGGCAGTGGTCATGGGTCAAGACATGAGGAGAAATGAATGAAATGAAATTTCGACGAGTGGATTGAAATGGAGAGAATCTATGTTATTCCGCTGGGAGATGTTAGAAAGGTTCCCAGCAGGAAAAGGTCTGCAAATGCAGTTAGATTTGTGCAGGCATTCCTGGCAAAAAATATGAAAGGCAATATTAAATTGGATAAGGCATTGAACGAAAAGCTCTGGGAGAAAGGCATGCGGAGCATACCTCCGAGAATTAAGGTCAAGGCAACGAAGCAAGAGGACGGAAGTATTCTGGCCACCCTTGTAGAGTGATAGCGTGATTCAGTTAATTGCCTACAATAAAAATCCAAACATAGGCGTAGTTGGAAAGGCTAACGACGAGCTCGGTCTGGTTCCGGTTACCAGCCCTCCAAATTTCGCCTCCGCAGTTTCTGAGACGCTGGGCGTGGAAGTGCGCCGCATAAATATTTGCGGAACATTTCTAATCGGCGCAATGCTTGCGCTGAATAACAAAGGAATGGTGCTTACGAGGCATGCGTATAGAAAGGAGATAAATGAGATGAAAAAATTGGATATCAATGTGGGCGTTGTCAAAGAGAAATTCACAGCTCTTGGAAATTTAGTGCTACTCAACGACAACGGTGCGATAGCCAGCAAAGTGTTCGGCAAGAAAACGATTGCAATGATGAAGGATACATTTGACTGCGAGGTAGAAGTCGGAGATATAGGAGGATTCAGGGCAGTGGGCAGCGCAGGCGTAGCGACAAACAAAGGCGCACTGGTGCATCCAATGGTCAGCGAGGAGGAACTGAAGTGGGTTGAGAATATTTTAAAGGTGGACGTGGATATAGGGACTGTAAACAGAGGAGTAGGATTCGTAAGGACAGGAATAATCGCAAATAAAAATGGAGCGCTGGTCGGGAACGAAACTACTGGACCTGAGATTGCAAGAATCGAGGACTCGCTGGATTTGCTATAGGAGGATGTTTATGGTTAAACTATTTCAAGTGAAGGGAAAATTCTTAATGGGCGAAAAAATGCAGCCCTTTGTTAAGGAAATTAGAAGCGACAGCGAGAAAAGCGCCGCAGAGGCAATATACTCAGAGCTTGGGAGCAAGCATAAAACTCCGAGAAATAAGATTAAGATAGAAGAAATCAAAGAGGCGTGAATTATGGACGACTATGAGGTGGAAAAAACTCTGAATGAATACGAGTACTACCGTGCCCAGGCAGAAGCGCTTAAAAGGAATTTAGACTTAATAAATGCGAACTTGATGGAGCTGGAAGTGGTGAGGGGAAGCCTGGACGAAATAAAAAAACTTGGCAAGGAAAACGAAATTTTGATGCCCCTCGGCGGAGGCTCTTTCGTAAAGGCGAATATTGCGGATACTGAAAAAATACTCGTAAGTCTTGGCGCCGGTATCGTTGCAAAGAAAGATATCCCGATGGCGAGGGGCGATTTTGAACAGCGCATAAAGGAACTGGAGCAGGTCAGGGCAGAGCTCGCAGAGAGGTGGCGGGCAATCTCAGGCAGGCTCGAGGAATTAGCTCCGAAAATCCAAGAAATTCTTGCTTCGCAGGCTCCGCAAGGGAAAGAGGGGTAGAGTTGTTCAATCTGCTCAAGAAAAAGATTTCTGAAGTCGAGGAAAAGACAAAGGCTTTTTTGAAGGGAGAAGTTATCCTCGACGAGAAAAAGCTGGACGAGCTTTTTTCTGGCTTTGAAATTGCGCTCCTTGAAAGCGACGTCGCTCTGGAAGTGTCTGAAAAGATAATAGGAGATTTGAAAAAGAGCTTGCGTGGAAGGAAAATTAAGCAGGGCGAGGTTGACAATCTGATTAGAGAAACCCTGAAGAGCTCCCTGAGGGAGATTTTTCCTTCTAAACCCAGGAAACTTGTGGAGCTTGTGAAGAGTAAAAAACCATACGTAATTGCTTTTGTGGGAGTAAACGGCACAGGAAAAACTACGACCATTGCGAAGATAGTTCGTCTCCTTCAGAAGAGCAATTTAACCTGCGTTCTCGCTGCAAGCGATACTTTCAGGGCAGGAGCTATAGAGCAGCTGGAGAAGCATGCCGCTAAACTCGGAGTTCGCTTGATAAAGCATGGAAAAGGCGCAGATGCAGCAGCAGTCGCTTATGATGCAATAGAGCATGCAAGGGCGCATGGAAAAGATGCGGTGCTGATAGACACTGCTGGCAGGATGGAGACGAATGTTAATCTGCTCGACGAGATGAAGAAAGTTGCAAGGGTAACTAGGCCAGATTTAGTGCTCTTTATAGGAGACGCATTGACAGGCAATGCTGCGATAGAGCAGGCTGAGAGATTCAACAGCGCAGTACCTGTAGACGGAATAGTGCTCACAAAGGCAGATGCAGACGCAAAGGGAGGAAGCGCAGTCTCCATCGCCTACGCAATAAAAAAACCCGTATTCTTCCTCGGCACAGGGCAGGGCTACAACGATTTAGTTGAATTCGATGCGGACTGGCTGATAAACGAGATTCTCGGATAATTTTGAGCATCAAATCGAGGGCAAGGCAACTGGAATCACAATTAAAACCAAACTTTAAATACGTTAAAGTTCTAACTAATATTAGGTGTTATTACTATGGCTGTTGCAAATGAAAATATTTACAGAGAGCTTAAGAGGATGAATGCAAATCTCGAAATACTGGTTGCGATTTACAAGAAGGTTATCGATTCTTTGATACCCGAGGATAGCCCCACAAAAGAAGAATTAGAGGCTATTCTGAGCAAGGAAGAGTTAGTTGGTAAAGAAGAATTGTTGAAAGCTCTGGAAGAGTGACATGTTCACAATCAAGGTTAAAAAGAGTGCTGTAAAAAGTGCAAAGGAGCTTTCAAGCAAAGAGAAGGAGAATATGATTTAAAGAAACTGAAAGGTAGGCAAGATACCTACAGGATAAGAATATCGGCTTTAGAGAGAAGGCCTACTAAAAACATCGCAACCAGCGATGCTGACTTTGAGCGATTTTGTTAGAAAGCTGGCGCTTGCGTGAGCAAGACCGACTTGCTTTGCGCCTACCTTACGGTATTGCGGAAGGGTGGATTTCCTCAAGGTGTGGAAGCCTTAGTGTTCGAGGGGAAGGCGACAGAGATAAAAGTGGAAAATGTTTATATTGGTTAAAGCTCAAGATATAAAGAAGGTGATATAAGTGCCAATATCTGCTGTTTATAGGAAAGGCGTCATCAAACCATTGGTTGAAGTTGATTTGAAAGAAAACGAGAAAATCGAGATAGAGATAAAGAGGAAGAAATCTGACCCGGTAGATAACCTCCTAGGAATAATCAAGGTCAAAGATCCAAGCATTAAGGAACTCATCGCCTCTGAAGAGTGGTACTAAATGTTCCTCGGCGATATCCCGGAAGGCACAAGAGTTTTTATTGATGCC
>JBDRDL010000029.1:0-3731 GCA_043820925.1 Methanobacteriota archaeon
TTATTCTTATTTATTGAAAGCAGCACGTAGGGCATTTCATCTCCTCCATGTCGTCTTGTTTTGTATAAAAATTGCCATGAACGCATAAAAATCCTTGGGCGAAAGGTTTTCCTTCAATTTTATCCCTTTTTCTTCCCTGCCGTCCAGCAATATATCGCAGTCCTGATACGTATCCACGAGAATGTCCTTTATGTACTGCAGGTCAGATTCACTGAATTCGAACATTATAACAGGCATGCTCTTTTCTATTTGAGAATCCTTATATAAAAGTTGAGATTAAAATGAAACAATGCACCTCGTCTGCCTTTCCCTCCATCACATAAAAACCAGCTACGACAATTTTTTGAAAGCAAGAGCTCTTGCACCTGCAGAGTTCTACAGGCTTTCAAAAGGAATAAAAGAGCGCGTCCTACTCCAGACAGGTACACGGGTCGAAGTCTACGCATTGATTGATGATAGAAGGGTTGATTCATTATTAGATATTCTTTCCTCAAAAAGCTCGCTGGAGAAAGATTCATTCAAAATATATTTTGACAGAGATACAGTTGTGCACCTTTTCAGGTTAGTTGGAGGAATTGAATCTCGTGTTTTGGGAGAAACCTATCTCTTAGGGCAGGTTGAAGGTGCATTCCACTTGGCTAAACAAAAGTCCGCAGCCGGCAGCTATATGGATTCGCTATTTAATTCTGCTATCCGCACAGGCAAGAAGGTGCGCTTGGAAACAAAAATTGAAGGCTCAATTCCCGTAGCTGATATGGCTGTTAAGAATATACTCGATGAACTGCCAACTTTGGATGGGAAAACAGTAGTCCTTCTGGGCGCAGGGTTAACAGGACAAAAAGTAGCCAAGGCTCTGGTTAAGCACAAGCTAAAATTAATTGTCGTAAATAGAAATTATGATATCGGAACGAGAACAGCCAGGGAAATCGGAGCAAAAGCTGTAAAATATGCGCAACTAAACAAGATGCTCTCGAATGCTGATGTGCTTATATGCGCCACTCTCGCATCGCACTACAGAATAACAGCTGAATTGATAAAATCGCTGCATAGAAAATCGCCACTCGTTATCGTGGACGTATCGCCTTTTGGAAATGTCGACCCGGCAGTGGCTGCCCTACCAAACGTCGTTTTAAAGGATGGAGGGCTCAGGAGAGCTGTCGAGAAAAACCTCGAGTCGGCAAAAGCCGAGGTTCCCAAGGTAGAAAGGATTATTGAGGAGGAAATTAAAGAGGTGATAAAATGGCAGATGAAATATCGCTGGAGGACTATAAAAAAGTCCATAGGGAGATAATAATCGAAAGTGAAAGGAGAGGCTTTAAAATTCATCTGGCAGCTTATCTAGTTACTAACGCAATACTGATTATCTCCAACCTTGTATTTACTCCAGATAAGCTCTGGTTTTTATGGCCGGTGCTGGGCTGGGGAGTCGGCATACTCTCGCACTACATTAAGGCTGTGCATCGCATAGAAAGGGACTTGAAGAGAAAAGAAGCGATTGCAGAGCGCAGGGCGAGAGAGCTTGGAGATAAAGAAAACCAGATATAGTTTGAAAGCCGACTATAAACCGTGCTCAATAAAAAACTGTTTGCAATATATCTCGGGTCTTTTATTGGTCCATTGAACGGGAATTCTATTCTTGCCCTTATCCCGCTTCTCAAGTCTTCTTTCGATGCAGATATTGGGCAAGTTCTCCTTTCTATTCCATTCTTCATGTTTCCATTTGCATTTCTTCAACTTTTTTCAGGCACGACGTCAGACATATACGACAGGAAAAAAACAGTTATCACGGGCTTCATAATTTATTCAATTGGGTCCTTTCTGTGCGGACTTTCAACAAGCATGCACATGTTTCTTTTATCCAGGACAGTCCTTGGAGTGGGATTTGCATTGGTAGGCCCTGTGATGGTGGCAATCCTCGGAGACATAACAACGAAGAAGAACAGAGGGAAAGCTATGGGAATGCTTGGCGCATCAATTACAGCAGGAATCGCAAGCGGACCTCTCATAGCAGGAGCTTTGGCAGGCATCGGCTGGAGATATGTCTTCTTCGTATTTGGTATTCTGGCTCTGATGGTGAATCTATTATTTTGGGAGTCGTTTAGGAAACACGAATTTAGGGGCAGAGGAGGGACTATGGGGAATATCCTGCCTCAAATAAAATGTGCTTTTTTGGAGAAGGGTGTTTTTATCATCTCGCTGCTCGGCTTTCTCCTTTTCTTCAGTTTCATAGGTATTGTGTCATTTCTATCAGATGCCCTGTCGCTTCCGCCAATTTCTTTAAAAGAATATGAAGTTGGATTTATTCTCTCAAGCAGTGGAATAGCCGGGATTATCTTCTCGATTTTTGGCGGGGCGCTGGTAGATAGAATTGGCAGAGTAAAAACAGGAAAAATCGGACTGGTAATAGCCATTGTGCCATTCGCATTACTCAGGTTCTCAAATTCTTTTTGGGATCATTTGATACTGCTGTTTATCCTGGGAGTTGGAACCGCCTTTGTTTGGGCATCTCTCTTAACCATATCAATGGAGATACTCCCTGAAATGAGAGGGACGGTTTCCTCGGTCTTTAACAGCTCCAGATTCTCTGGTTACGCTTTATCTCCGATAATTTTCACACCGGTGTATTTAAAATTAGGAATCAATGCTGTCTATTTATCTGGAGTCGCAATCTCAATAATTGGGATACTCCTCCTCAGTCAAAAGAGGCTGAAATCTGATAAAGAGCTAAACTAATTCCAATCCATCAATACCTTCATATTGAATATGTACCAGAGATTAGTAGGCAGTCGAAGAGCAAGAGGAATAATTGCCTCGGTATTTATAGTCGCCAGCGTGATTTTGATAACATTTTCCTTTTTCGTGGAACCGGAAGTGCGGGAAATTGGGCAAGGAGAAAGACGTCAAGGAACTGGATACGGTTACGAGGAGACGATTGAACATTCCGAAAGTTCCATTGAAGTAGCCGAGAAATACAATGTTCCGACTGAGTATTTGAAGGAGCATCTCGGCATACCAGAATCCGCATCCAGTAAGGAAAAACTCGGCTGGTTGCGAAAAATTGATGAATACTATAAAACTCATTGATTGTAACGCCACTTCAGCCCCCCCTCCTGCTGAAGTTCGTCACCCTTAGCTCTTCAAGAATTTTTTTATTGTCAGCTATTTTCCCTACCGCCCCCGGCACGTATGCGCAGTACGGGTCTTCTGCTAAATAATCGCCAGTTACGGCATATGCTCGAGACCTGCTTCCCCTGCAAACATCGTTGAACTCGCAGATTCTGCATTTTCCCTTGAGCTTCTCAGGGCTCTGCAAATCTCGCAGGAGCGCAGATTCCGCATATACCTGCGTCAGCCTGTCTTCTCTGACATTTCCTATCACTATGGGAAGAAAACTGCTCAAGTATACAGTACCATTTTTTGAAACGAATATGCCCTTGCCAAATTTGTTGTCTTTTTCCTTATGCCCATATGAAGTCTCAACCCTGCTTGGGGCAGGTATTTCGGACTCCAGAAGGCTTTTCAACTTGCTGCTCAAAAACCAATAGAGTTCGCCAAATTTCAGTTCTTCCTCGCTCAATTTGCCCTCTTCCACAAGCCTCCGCATTATGGCAACTCTTCTAAATGGCTCGCTTCCTGCGATTGCGTTTATGGTCATTATACGCAGCTGCATTAAATCATAAATAAAGTTGAAAACGTCTTCAAATTCACCTGCACTTATCTCATGCTCTATC
>JBDRDL010000030.1:0-15700 GCA_043820925.1 Methanobacteriota archaeon
GCATCAATTGCGAAGCCGTGGTTCTGCGATGTTATGTAAACCCTGCCGGTTGCTAAGTCCTTGACTGGCTGGTTGCTTCCACGATGCCCGAATTTCAATTTGTAAGTTTTTGCTCCACTTGCGAGAGCAAGCAGTTGATTGCCTAAGCAAATGCCGAACATCGGCTTTTCTTCCATTAGTTTTTTGAGAGTCTCAATCACGTAGTCTGCTTTCATCGGGTCTCCTGGACCATTCGAGATAACTATACCCTCAGGGTCTAAATCGAGAATTTTTTTGTACTCAGTAAAAGCAGGAACTACGGTTACGTTGCAATCTCTTTTGAGCAGGTTCCTTAATATGCTCAGCTTGAGTCCGCAGTCTATGAGCACAATTCTCTTTCCTTTTCCTCTATATTCCTTGATTTCTTTGCAGGTAACTTCTCTTACGAGGTCGAGCTCTGATATGTCCTTCTGCTTTTTCGCCCTTTCAAGCAGTTCTCCTGCATCTATTTTTTTCGGGGAAGTCTTCAGTGCGCCTTTCATCGTCCCGTACTTCCGAATCTTTATCGTCAGCGCCCTCGTATCCACGCCGGCTATGCCAGGGATTCCGTACTCCTTCAAAAACTCATCGATAGTTTTTCTGGAGCTGCGATGGCTGGGCATTAAACAGTTCTCCCTGACAACGAAACCTTCTGCCTTTATTCCGTCGCTTTCGAAGTTCTCCTTATTAATTCCGTAGTTTCCGACGAGCGGATAGGTCATCATCAAAATCTGCCCGTTGTAGCTCGGGTCTGTGAGCGCTTCTTGATAGCCGCTCATGCTTGTGTTGAAGACCACCTCTCCGAAAACTTCTCTCTCCGCTCCAAATCCCTCGCCTTCCACAATCGTTCCGTCTTCCAAAACCAGCGCAGCGTACATTCTCTCACGCCTCAAAAATTTTGCATTCGTTCCGTAGGAACGAGAGCATGAGCGATGTTCATGCGCTCGGTTCTGCGAAGCGAATGCATCGCAAGATTTATATTTATTCACCTACTTAAGTTTTATGTCACATTTGACTCAAATAGATAAAAAGTGACTAAAATGAACATATCAGAGGCTGTGAGAAAAATCCTTGCAAGGTACCCTTACTTAGAGGAGTACATGGCGCTTGTGGTGATTAACAACAGGGCACTGGCGAGGGCGATATATAGAGACGTACGGCGGGAGTGCGGCGAGGTAAAGCTCCAGAGTGTCGTCACGGCTGTTCGAAGATTCCCTGTTGCAAAAGCAGGAAGCGAAAGGAACAAAATTTTAAAAATTCTCTCAAAAAGCGAGGTAAACCTCAGATATGATATAGGAGTAGCAACGATTATGCTGGACTCTGAGGTCCCGAAAAAATTAGACGAACTCCGCAGGGAAATCGGGGAAGAAACCTATATGCTTATTCAAGGAATCCAAACCCTTACCATCGTTGCAGAAGAAAGGCTGCTCTCGTTTTTTGAAAAAGTATTTAATAGAAAGATTGCAGAAATAAAAAGGGGACTTGCTTCGATAGTAGTGATGAGCCCGAAGGAAATAATAAGAACTCCCGGAGTAATCGCTCACCTCGCAAGCATACTTGCCCTGGAAAAAATAAATGTTGTGGAGATGATGTCGAGCCATACAGAAACTTCCTTCATCGTCGAGGAGAGAGATGCGCTGAGGGCGATAGAAGTCATAAGGAACGAGATAAAGAGGGTGAGGAGATAATGGAAAAAATACTCGTGTACAAGTTCAAAGACCTGCGCCTAGATGGCGCTGCAATAATAAACGGCTTCCCGACAGGCGGGCTGGTGAGCACGATAGCAGCAAACTACCTCATAGGTTCTCTGAAGCTTGACCAGATAGGAGCAGTTGATTCAGAAGCCTTTCCACCAGTTTCAATGATTTATGCAAACAAGCCGAAGTTTCCAGCACGCATTTATGCGGGCGAGGAAAGTAAAGTCGTTGTTTTTCTTTCAGAATTTACCCCTTTTCCGAGCCTCGCAAGACCCATCGCAGAGATGATGATTACCTGGGCGAAAGAGTACGGGTGTTCCAGAATCATAGCTCCCGAGGTAATTACAATAGACGAAGAGGCGAGGAGCGATCTCGAAGTGTATGGCGTGGGCAGCACAAACAATACTCGGGAAGTCATGAAAAAGCTCGAAATTAAAAAATTCATGCGAGGAATGATAACAGGAATTTCTGGAGTGCTGCTAAACGAGGGCAGGAGAATCGGCTTCGATGTTTACAGCTTGGTTGCTGCAGTTAAACCAGAGGTCTCGGATGCAAGGGCGGCAGCGAAGGTAATCGAGGCAATAGGCAAGCTTACACCTACGATTAAAATAGACGTCGAGCCGCTTTACGAGGAAGCAGAAAAAATCGAGAAGTTCATAAAAAGGCTGAGAGAGCAGGCAAGGACTGCCACAGAACCGACGACTCCAACTGAGATGTATAGGTAACCAAAATGCTCGACGAAACATACAAAACTCTTGCAAGGAAAAGGGCGCAGCTCAAGGAAGGAATAGAGAAGCTCTCTGACATAGATATCAAAAAATACCAGAAGCTGTGGCGAGCCATTGAACTGCCTGAGAAGAAAGCAATCATCGGCGCAGAAGACGGAAGCCTGAATCACAGGAGATATAAAAATTTCGTGATTTACGCCGTGAATGCCATCGCACTTGTTTACAATGGAAGCTTCCGGGAAATTAAACACTCAGACATAAACATTCTTTATCCATACAAAAACATCGAAGAGCGCCTGAATTTGTACCGCACAATTTTCGAGCTCAAAACCGCTCTGGAGGCGCTCGACGAGGCAGAGGTTTTCCTGCTCGACGGCTCGATGCTGAGCGACATAGGTTACTTAAAGCATTTTGGGAAGTGGCTGGGCGAGGAAGAGAAAAGAGAAGTTCTGGAATTTGCACCTGAACTTGAAAGGATAGGCGGCGTGGAGATAGCTTCTATGAGATTCGCCGGTCAATTCGAAGGCGAGCACAAGTTTGAGAAAATAATGTTTCTGGAGTACTTGGAATTCCTGTCTTCTCTCGCAAGGCTGCTCGAAGAAGGAATAGAAAAACTTATCGGAATTTCGAAGCTTTCCACAAAAAGCTCTTTTATGGAAGACCTGCCGGACATCGCTGTCTTCGAGGAAATCTCAAAGAAGCAGGGATACTCCAAGCCCAGGTATGAGCCCCTGACCTCGCAAGTGATGGGAAAGTTTCCAATTCACGAGGAGCTCTTCAAGAGCTTAGTCTTCACAACCTTCTATGCGAGATTCGAAGACAAAAAAGGAGTGTTCCTGCTGGAGTTGCCCAGAGAAATAAAAGACGAAGAGATACTTGAAATCCTGTGCAAGATAAAAAGCACCTGCGTTGAAGGCTATCCGTACTTCCTGACAAAAGCTCATAAAAGCGTTGCAATAACTAATAGAGATATGGAGAATATCTTTGCCTCTCTCGGAATCCATGCAAAAACTGGAAGGGAGATGTTAGAATGAGCTATATTGGGACATGCATAGGCGAGTCCTCTCCGACGCAGGTGGCATTCATCTCAAAATCCATGCCCCGCTCTGGAGAATATGTAACCCTCGGGTATGACGGCAAGAACGTGCTCGGGATGATTGAGGCTCTCGTCAGAGGCAGCCCTTCGATTTCCAAAGATATACTCGACCCAGGCATCGTTGAGAAAATCCTGAGCTTTGAAGGAGAGGATGAGCAGTACATCAGAGGGAACATCAAGCTGCTGGGCGAAGTCGAAACTTTAGAAATTCCAAAGGTGCCCCCGCCTCCCGGAACAAAAATAAGCAGGGCAGACTCTGCGACTCTTAAAAAAATTTTTGGCAGCGGCACAATAAAGCTGGGAAGGCTGATTTCCCACCCGGATGTTGAGGTATTTGTGGACGGCAATAAGATGGTCTCTCGCCATCTTGCAATCCTGGCAATAACAGGCGCAGGGAAATCCAATGCCGTGAGCGTAATCGTGGACGGAATTCTGACGCTAAGCGGCATGCCGGTAATCTTCGACATGCACTCGGAATATGTAAATGCACAGTTCAGCGGCGTGAAGAAAATCTTGCCGAAGCTGAATCCGATTTATCTTTCTACCGACGAATTCAAAATTCTCGTGGACGTGGGCAAGGAAGCTTATGTTCAGGAGCGCTACCTCCGAAAGGCGTACAATGCTGCGAAAGAGAAAGTTCGAGAGGGCAGCAAGAATTTTATCGCAGAGATAATCTCGACGCTTGAGGAAATTCGAGCGAGCGGCGAGGATTTTACGCAGAGCGAGAGAAATGCGCTCGTGGGCGTTATAAACAAAGTCGAGGATTTTGAGAGCAAGTACAAAGGACTGGTAAATCCGCACGTTGGCGATATTCTCGACGAGTTCGAGCAGGGCAAGGCAAACGTTGTTGATCTGGGAAGCGTGGACGAGGACTATGCAGACGTTATCGTGAGCCACGTTCTGCGCAAGATTTTATACAGGCGCAAGAGCAAAAAAATTCCTCCTGCTTTCTGCATTCTGGAAGAAGCGCACATACTTGCTCCCGCATTCAGGTCCACGCTCTCGAAATACTGGATAGACCGCATCGCAAGAGAAGGTCGAAAATTTGGGGTTGGGCTTTGCCTCGTTTCCCAGCGACCGAAGAGCCTCGATACTAATTCGCTCTCGCAGGCTAACAATACAATAATCATGCGCCTCGTCGAGCCCAGCGACCAGCGCCACGTACAGCAAGCGAGCGAGCGCCTGAGCGACGACCTGCTCTCGCAGTTAACCTCGCTGAACATCGGCGAAGCAGTCGTTCTCGGCTTAATGACAAAAATTCCTGCCTTGGTAAAAATCGACAAGTTCGAAGGCAAGTTCAGCGGAGGAGACCCTGACATAGTTGGCGAGTGGCAGGATGCAGCGAAGAGCAAGAAGAAAAAAGTTGAGAAAGAAAAAAAAGAAGTGGACGAGCTTTACGGCGGGATGGTTACCAGTTCGTTCTAATCCTTCACGCCCTCTTTCGTTACTGCAAACAGCGCCTCACCTTCGGGCAGGCTCGGCGAGTCTATCAACCTTGCCGTACGCTTGCCGCCCTTTGCCTTCCGCAGATATATTCTGAACGTCGAGGAGTGTCCGACCACGTGCCCACCTATCGGAGCTGTAGGATCGCCGAAGAAGAAATCCGGTCTCGCCATCACCTGATTCGTAACCACGACTGCCAGGTTGTGCATCTCGGAAAGCCTCTGCAAATTGTGCAGGTGTTGATTCAACTTCTGCTGCCTCTCGCTGAGCATTCCCCTTCCTGTGTAGTCGCTCCTGAAGTGCGATGTCAAAGAATCGACGACTATCAAGCCCACGTTCTTCTCCTTGACCATGTCCGCAATCCTCTCTGCAATCAGTACCTGGTGGTCGCTGTTGTAAGCCCTTGCAACTATTATGTTGTCCAGCGTTATCTTCTCCTCCAGCCCCAGAGGCTCTGACATGTGTATTATTCTCTCGGGTCGAAACGTATTCTCGGTATCTATGTAAACGACGTTTTTCCCCAGTCCTCCGCTCTCCTCGGGCAGCTGAACGTTTACTGCCAGCTGGTGACAGAGCTGCGTTTTCCCACTTCCGAACTCTCCGAAGAACTCTGTAATCGCCTGCGTCTCTATACCTCCGCCAAGCAACACATTCAGGTAGCTGCTTCCAGTCGTTATCTTCTTCATGCTCCTGCGCTTTTCCAGCACCTCGCTGCCAGTCACGAAATTCATCTTCAGCGAATTTCTCGCAGCCTCTATAATCTTCCTCGCTGTCCCCTCGCTCACGCCCGACGCATCTTTAAGGTCTCTGGCACTTGCAACTGCAATCGCCTCAAGGGTAGCGAATCCTCCTTCCTTCAGCTTATCTGCAGTTGCCGCTCCCACTCCCTCCAAATCTTCCAACTCCATATCACAACCTCCTGTTCTTGCGGAAGAGAAGAGGCTGCGAAAGGGGGAAACGCAGCCTCGCTCTCGCAAATTAAACAGCTACACCAATGCTTCAACCGCTATTAGTTTCTGCTTCTTCCAGTCCTCAAGCACTTCTGCCTGCACCTCAAGCAACTTGCTTGACAATGGACTCTTCAGCTCCCTCGTTATTATCGACTCTATGCTCACGCTCATTTCCGTAGTAATGAAATCCTCGTCCTCTTCTGCACTTTCAGAAATCAGAATCCCTGAATAAATCCTCCTGCATCCATCGCACTCCAAGCTTTCCTCGCTCCGAAACAGCAATCCTCCGCAAATCATGCAGAACTTCATTTGAATCACCAAACAAACAGCAGTACTTATGCATATATCTGCTTTGGCCGAGAGCGTCGGAAAAGTAATCGGGTTAAGGAAAAGTTCTAAGCTTACCTCTTGCAAGCGATGCAAATATGCCTCCAAAACAAAGGGCAGCAAAAATGACGAATGCTGCTTTCGCACTTTTTAAAAAAAGCAGATAATATTCAGGTGTAATCTGGACCCTCCCTACGTACACTGCAAATATCAGCGTAGCGATTCCCATGCTGAGCATCTGTCCAGTCAGTCGCATCGTTCCAAGCGTTGCCGAGGCTACTCCGTAAAACCTCTTTTCAACAGAACTCATAATTGCATTTGTATTGGGAGATGAGAAAAGGGCAAGCCCAAAACCAATGAGAATTAAACTGGCTACGATGAACTCTAAAGGTGTTTTTTCGTTTAGAAAAGTGAAAAGGAAAAGTCCTACGACTGTCAATGCCATCCCAATTGAGGCAACTATTCTTGGTTCAATTCTATCTGAAAGCCTGCCTGCAAGCGGTGAAAAAATAGCCATCACAATGGGTTGGGATACCAAAATCAAGCCCGTATTTTGAGGGTTAAGCCCTTTTATATACTGCAAGTAAAGGCTTAAAAGGAAACCAACCGCAAAAGTTGCACTATAATTTATCAACGCTGCCAGGTTAGAGAAAGCGAAGACTGTGTTATTTCTGAAGAGATTTATATTCAAAACAGGACTTTCCACCCTCAATTCCCACACAACGAATGCCGAAATCCCTAAAACACCAATTAAAATTAGCCATGCACCCGACATCGCCGGCAGCAGAGAAAAACCATACATTATTGCTACAAGTGTGAGGCTGTAGATTATGGCGCCAGTAAAATCGAACTTCTCTCCCTTTGCCTCAGCCCACTCTCCCTTCAATTTCCAGAAAATAATAACAATTATTATCAAGCCCAGAGGTACATTTGCAAGAAAAATGCTTCTCCAGCCAAAATGCTGTGTTAGAAATCCTCCTAAAAATGGCCCAAGAGAAAGTCCTAGATAAACTGCAGCAACGTTTATCCCCAGCGCTTTACCCCTCTCCCCGGGAGGAAATACTGAAGTTAGTATTGCCACTGCAGTACCAAATATCATTGCACCTCCAATTCCCTGCAAAACTCGATAGGAAATAAGTATAATGGCAGAGGTCGAAATTGCCGAAAGAAGAGACGAAACAGTATAAATCAATATGCCGTATGTAAAAATCCTCTTCCTTCCGTGTATGTCTGCTATCCTTCCAAAGGGGACAAGAAACATTGCGGCGGCTAAAAGAAATGAGGTAGCAACCCAACTTAACAAAACTGCATCCATTGCAAATTCTTTCCCAATTGAGGGAAGTGCAATGTTAACAGAAGAGCCCATAAAGGGCGTAAGGAAAGAGGCTAAGGTAGCAACAAGTAAAGCAGACCTTTTATTTACAGCATTATTCATGCTCATCCTATCCATTTCTGAATTTCACTCAACTCCTTATATACGAAATTACTACAACCTTCGCTTATTTATACTACCTGAACGAAACTTAACTGCGATGCAAGGGAGGATGAGAGTAACTGCGGGACTGGTATTGGTTAATGTACTGTTCTACATTTTTCTGGCGTATAGGGGCAATAATTTTCTGCAGATTGACGATAGCCTCATGATGAAGTACGGGCTTTACGGCAGCCTCTTTGCCAGGATACAACATGGTCTTCCTCCTGATTTTCGGGGCGAGGGCAGAGGAAATCTACGGTGGAAAAATTCTGGCTGCTCTATATCTGGTCTGCGGTGCTTTTGCCTCCCTGATATACGGCTTTGTCTTCTTTGCACTAGCTGCCGCAACCGGCTTCCTTGCACACCTCGTAGGACTTGTGCTGGGTTTTCTGATAGGCTACCTGATAACTAGGGACTGGTATCCTGAAGACGAAAAAGAAAGTTTCTGGAATAACTGCAGAAGAGTTTAAACTTTATAAACCACATCGTTGGGTCTTACCCTCTCCTTTACCTTTATTCCGACCGAAGCGCCGCTTTCAGCTTTCTGAATCGGCGTGCGCTCTATCTGCATGGACTCTACTTTCTGCTCAAAATCCGTAGTTGCGCCCTTGATTCGAATTGTGTCGCCCACAGCCAGAGTTCCAGTCAGCTTAATCCCCGCAGCACCCGCCTTAGAGAAATACGTAAATACCTTCCCGACTTCCTCCATATGTTCACCCCATCTTAATTTTCACCTTTAATTATAAAAACTTTACTTTTCCAGCGCTCTCGCAAAACTTTTTAATCTTATGTGAGATAATTATACCCATAGAAGGTCTCACATGAACCAAGTATCTTTTCTTTGGGGTGAATTCCGTAAGGAAGCTGGCATGTCTGCCATTCTTTCTTGCGAAAGTAGACTTTCTTTTAAAGAAAGGGATTCATAATGCGCTTTGCTCACCTTGCTGAGAGGGAGGTTGGATAACACCTGATGCTTTACTTTTCCCAAGCTCTCAGGAAATTTTCATAAGTGCAGGTGAAGATAAGGTTAAGAAGAATAAAAAATTAAATAACTCCAAAGTATATAGGTTTAAAAAATGACAAGTGAAATCAGCTTTACAGAGAATGTATTAAAGGCTTTCAAAAATATAACTAAAGAAATAGAGAAAGGCTCGTCCGAACACGATGTTAGATATAGATTTGTTAAATATTTTGTCGAAGAAGTTCTTGGATATGAACCCAAATATATAAAGTGGGAAAAGAAAAGAGCGGATTTGACGATTGTAGACGAAAATAACTTTGCCATAATTAAAATTGAGACCAAGAAGCCGAATGAAAACATTGAGAAACCAGAATACAAAGAGCAGGCTTTCAAGTACGAAGAAGAAACCACCAGATTCATAGGCTTAACAAATTTCTTACAGTTTAAACTATGGGAAGTCAAGAAAACAGAAAGTGAACTGAATGCCAATATAGATTTTTCCAGAATCTTGGAACAGAGAAAACCAATAGAACAATTAACAAGCGAAGAAAAAAGCCAGATACTATTTTTGAATAACTTAACTAAGGAAAGTCTTTTTAATCCGAGTAAATATGAGAAATTTGATGAAAATTATGCAAGAATAGACCTAACGAAAGAAGCGGGATTTAGAAAGCTTCTTGACAGGCTGAATTTTATAGCCGATAACTTGCTTTTAGGTTATACGCTGCGAGCTTTTGGGGAATACCAAGAAGGGTATAACAAATATCAAGAAGAATTAAAGAAAATAGACAATTTTCCTAAAAATGATAAAAACAGTTACCATCTGGCAAAATATCATCAAAAGATAGAGGACGAATATTCTAAGTATAAAACATTCAGCGGATTCTATCTGTGGAAATCATATTCTGGGAAAGAGCATTTTGCAGACGATGGAATTAAAGAGGTTTTCTGCAAAGAATCAATCTATATTCTGCTCAATAAACTGCTGTTCCTTAGGATATGCGAGGATAAGGGCTTTCTTGAAAAGAACATTTCTAATGGTGGAATAGAGGAACTCAGAAATCTGCTTAAAAAAAGATTTGAAAATGATGTTATAAACAAAGAGCTTTTGGAGCTGGCGTTCAAAAGCGCCAAAGGACTGTATGCTCATTTTTACGAGACAGGAATTTTAGACTGGTTCAGGACAGGAGACGGTGAATTAAATGAAATCTTGAACAGGATATTATGGATTCTAAACCAATTCGATTTTACTCACGTTGATAGAGATATCTTGGGTAATCTTTATGAAAAATATCTGCCAAGCAAGGAAAGAAAAAGATTGGGAGAATTTTATACTCCAACAGAAGTTATAGACTATATACTAACTTCAGTTGGCTACACATACAGCTATGATATAGAAACTAAAGACCTGCTCGACCCTGCCTGCGGTTCCGGCGGTTTCTTGGTAAGGGCTACAAGAAGATTAATTAGCAGATTTTTGATGAAATTTGGAAAGGCTGATAAAAAGGAGCTGAGAGATCCGAAAAATTGGAAAGAAATTGTTGATAGACTATCACCAGAAGAAGCAAAAATAGTTCTTGAAGCGATTCAGGAGCATATCTACGGACTCGATATAAACCCTTTTGCCTGCCACATCGCAGAAATGAATATCCTGTTCCAAATAATTGATTTGTACCAAAAAGTAAAGGAAAAGCATCCAGATTATAAGCTGAAAAGATTTAAGATTTATCAGACAGACTCTCTGGAACTGCCAAAACAAAAAACAATAAACGATTTCGGCAATCATCTCAAATTTTTAGAAGAGCAGGAAGAGATAGACGCCATAAAGAACAAGAAGTTTGACTTTGTTGTGGGGAATCCGCCGTATGTTAGAGTGCAGATGTTGGATGAGAGAACGAAGGAATACCTTAAAAAGGAATATAGCAAGACCGTTGTGGGTAAGTTTGATATCTATATCCCATTTATACAACGGGGCATAGATTGGCTCAAAGACAATCAAAAACTGGGTTACATAAATCCCAACTTATTCTTGAACCGAGATTACGGTAAGAATTTACGAAAATTCCTGTTAGAGAGCACAAGAATTTTGCAGATTATCAACTTCGGGGATTCTGGAGTTTTCAACGATGTAACTAATTATCCTTGCATCTTAGTGGTGCAAAAATCTGCTCCACAAAAAGAAGATACAATTAAAACAATTCTTGTATATCAACCAAAAGAATACGTGTTGTGGGATATACAGAAAAAATACTATCAAACGTCTTTCAAAAACGAATATTTTTCGATGTTTGAAGTAGAGCAAAATAAGCTGGGAATAGAGCAGTGGAAATTAATACCTTACAATTTGACAAAAATATTCAACAAAATCAAATCATCCAGTGATAGAACTTTGATGGATGTTTCAGAGAGAATTTATGAAGGATTTATAACCGGTAATAATACGGTTTATTTTGTAACCGAGGAAAAAGTGAAGCAATTCCGCCTCGAAAGAGATTTATTGAAAAACGTACCTAAAGGCAGAAATGTTAAGAGATGGCATTTCTTTTCAAATACATTTGTCATATATCCTCATCAAGATATTGAGGGGAAAACGGAAGTAATTACGGACTTGAAATCAAAGTACCCAAATATTTGGCAATACTTCAAGAACAATGAAGAAACGCTTCAGAAAAGAAAATATTTGATGGATGCCATCAAAAAAAGCAATAGAAAAGAATGGTTTGAGATTTGGAATCCAAGAAGTTATAGTTGGTTTAAGCAGCCAAAAATAATTACACCTAATTTATCAACAGGAAATAATTTTGCATTTGATGAGGAAGGTGTGTTCTTAGATCATGATTGTTACGGAATTATACTGAAAGAAAAGTCACGAAACAGTTATCTATATGTTTTAGGCCTTCTCAATTCTCAATTATTAGAATTCTACTTAAAACAAATTAGCCCATATGCTTCCGGCAAATACTACCGATACATGACAGGCTACCTACAAAAACTCCCAATCAAACTCCCTGAAACAGCAGAAGAAAAGAAAATTGCCAATCAAATAATAAAGAAAGTTGATGAAATTCTTGAACTGCATAAGCAGGGTGTCATAGATATAGATGCTGTTCTCGAAGGCGAAGAAACAGAGAGATTATACAATCTACCGAAAGTTACGTTTTCTATAAAAGACGATGCAAAATTTGAAGGAGTTAAGGTGGAGGGAAGCAAGATATTCATAAATTCCGAAGATTTTGTGGAGATAAAGGATAAGAAGATTCTTGATTTTGTTGGAGTATATCTTAATTTTAGTAGTGAAAAATTAGCTAAATCCAAAGACGTTAAAGGCATTATTCTTAACCTTCCTGTTCCAACATCTGAGGAAATTTTAAAGGAGATCGTCAAAAAAGGCAGCGCAGACCATTCTCAAATTAAAGAAAAAATCAAGAGACTGGAGCAGGAAATCAATGAGCTGGTTTATGAGATTTACGGTGTTACGAGAGAGGAGAGGAAAATTGTTGGGGAGAACTTAAAATTATGAAGTTTGCTCACCTTGCAGATACTCACCTCGGCTACAGGCAGTACAATTTAGATGAGAGAGAGGAGGATTTCTACGCTGCGTTTCACGAGGCGATAGACAAGATTATCGCAGCTAAATGCGACTTCGTTGTGCATGCTGGTGATTTATTCGACGAGCCGAGACCGCATGTAAGGGCTATGGTGGAAGTTAGAAAAGCCTTGGACAGACTCCATGAAAACAACATCCCAATCTTTGCAATTCCCGGAAACCATGATATACTCATGCGCAGGGGGGCAATGATTCCCCATGCGATATACAGAAGAATCGAGGTGCTGACCGTAAAAAAGCCGTGGCGGGAGTTCAACGGCATATTCATCGCAGGTCTGCCTTACCACTCTAAAATACATGCAAATGCATTAAAGGAGGAGCTGCACGAGCTCGCAACAGAGGCAAAAAAATACGAGAAAAAAATTCTGATGCTGCACCAGGGGATAGACAAGTATTTTCCGCTGGAGTATGAGCTCAAGTTTGCTGACATACCTAGGGGCTTTGATTACTATGCTCTGGGTCATGTGCACAAGCGAATCATAGACGACCTCGGATTCCGAGAGGAAGCTGGTGAGAAATGCCATCTTCCTTGCGGAAGAGGCAGCAGGCTCGTTTACCCAGGTTCAACAGAAATGTGGCGGATAGACGAGTTGAGCGATTATGAGAAAAATGGTAAAGGATTCTTCATCGTTGATGTAGAGAATTTTGAGATAGAGAGAGTAAATTTAGATGTTCGACCATTCGTAAAGGCAGAAGTTGATTCGAATTTAGACCTTGAAAAAATCAAAGAAGCCCTGAAAGTTACAAAAAAGCCGGTGATAAATATTGCTGTCGCTTCAGACGTACACGAATACCAGCGTATACATCAAAGGCTGGTTAACGAATTGAAAGATGCGCTTTACCTGGATATAAAGAGAAAAAGACGGGAGGAAAAAGAAGAGGCGCTGTACGATAAGACGATAAACATTCAAGAGTTGATGAACGAAGTAATGAAGGATTATTCTGAGGCAGAGAGAGACTACGCATACTCTGTTTTTAAGGCGCTTTCGAAGGGAGATTTAGACGAAGCAAGAATTGTTACTGAATATTTTTATAAGGTGTTTAAATGATTATCGAAGAGGTCGAAATCAAAAACTTCAGGTCACACAAGAATAGCAAAATCAAGTTCGACCAGGGAATCTCGGTCATCGTGGGCGACAACGGCTCAGGAAAGACGGGCATTCTGGAGGCAGTCAACTTTGCTTTGTTCAAGCAGAAGCCGAACAATATAAATGCAGATGATTTAATTCGGAGAGGTGCAGAGGAAGCAGAAGTCTCGGTTACATTCTATTCTAACGGAAGAAGATACAGAGTGCTGCGGGGAAGGAAGACTGGAAAGGCTACCGGCAGCGCACTCTTCCGTGAGGAAGATGACATTCCTCGCCAGCTTCCTAATGGAATCTCTCAAAATGAAAAACTGCTCGTGAGGGGTGAGGACGAAGTAACTCGGGAAGTAGAAAAGATACTCGGAGTTAATGGGGAGCTTTTCACGAGCGCAATATATATCAAGCAGGGGGAAATCGATAGCTTGATTTCTGCTGCACCTGCGGTCAGGAAGGAGCACGTCGGCAGGCTGCTCGGAGCGCACGATTTGGAGAATGCATACAAAAACATGAGAGAGCTGATAGACGAATACGACAGGCTATTTGAAAAATTTCAGGTCGTGCCGGAGGAGATAAAGAAAATAGAAGAGAAAATTAAAAAAGAAAAGCAGGAAATTGCGCAGCTGAGCGAGGAAATAAAAATTATTGATAAAAATCTCTCAGAGAAAAAGAGGCAATTCGAAGAAAAAGAGAAAGAAATTGCGCAGCTCGAAAAGCTTAAAGATCTGCAGAATACCAAGGAAAAAAATCTTGCAGAAATTGAAAACCTGAAGGAGAAAATCAAAAAAATTGAGAGCTATGAAAGGGAGCTGAAGGAAACGGAAGAAATCCATAAAGAATATGCAAAATTGGAGCAGGAAATCGAAGCTCTAAATAAAGAAAAAATAAAACTTGCAGGATATTCTGTTAAATACGAACAGCTGAGCAGCGAACTTGTTTTGCAAGACAAAAAAATTGGCGAGCTTTCCGAATTCATTAAAAGTATATTTGAAAAATGCAGCGCTATTCTCGATGCAAAAGTTGAATCTTATGAAAAATTAGAGCAGCTCCTCTCAAAAAATGTGGAAAACATTGAGAAGAAATTGAGCAAAATTAGAGAAGAGAAAGAGGAAGTCGCTTCCAAAATTGGAAAAATTAAGGGGAACAATGAGGAGATTGAAAGGGCAATTTTTGAGCTGGAGGAAGCTAGAAATAAGTGCCCTGTCTGCGGCGCAAAACTTACAAAAGAGCACAAGCAAAAACTGCTGGCAGAGTATTCTGCAAAAATCGAGAAAAATGGCAGCGAAATTTTGAGATGCAGCAAAAAATTAGAAGATTGCGCTCTGGACGAATCAAAACTGGAATCGCAGCTGCAGAAAGTCGAAAGCATAAATCTGGAGATGCTCAGATTAAAAATCGAGGAAAAGAATGAAATAAAGAATAAAATCGAGAGACTATCAAAAGAAATAAATGAGCATGAAAAGTTTCTAAAAAATTTGAGTGAAGCAGGGGAAAAATTGTCTGAAAAAGAATCAGAAAAAACAGCGCTTAAAGACGGCAACGAACGATATATAGAAGCCAAGCTCTTTTTAAGGAAAAATCTTCCTGACAAAGAAAAATTCCAGGAAGTAATTGACGAAATAAGAAAGCACATCGAAAGCTTGGAGATAGAGATTAGAAAATTGGGATATGCCCCTGAAATGATAGAGCGGCTGGATAACCTGAAAAAAGAAAGAAATGCCCTGCAGGTCGAGCTCACAAAATTCGAGAAAGATAAGAGCTGGAATGAATCGATAATAAAAGAAAAGGGCAGGTCTACAGAAAATTTAACAACAGAATTAGAGGAGCTGAAAGTAAAGGAAAAAGAGCTGAATAAGCTGGGCAATTTTAAAATTTTTCTCGGGCGCATAAGGGAGCTGTTTCACAAGGACAGCCTGCAAAAAGAGCTTAGAGTGAAGTCCAAACCGCTGGTGGAGAAATATACCAGAGAGGTATTCGACAAGTTTAATCTGCCTTACTCAGACATGGGCATAACTGAGGATTTTAATATCGTTGTTTACAGCCAGCACGGCGAGGAGAGCGTGGAAATGCTCAGCGGGGGAGAGAGAATCGCAGTTGCGCTTGCGTTGCGCATAGGCATAGCCAGAGCTCTCTCGGGTTCTGCGATGGAGCTGATAATGCTCGATGAACCAACGATACATCTCGATGCTCTGCGAAGGCGGGAGCTGGTTGATATCATCAAAAAACTCTCCTCGATACCGCAAACAATCGTGGTAACGCATGACAAAGAATTCGAGAACGCTGCGGACAGGCTGATTCTCGTTGAAAAGGTGGAGGG